>JAKAZX010000245.1 GCA_021826485.1 Pseudomonadota bacterium
CGTCGCCCAGGCGCAGCCCAGCACGGCGCGGCGGCCCTGGGCGCGGAACAGGTTGTCCGGCCGCACCGCGCGGTGGGTCAGCCCGCGCGCGCGCAGCCCCGCCAGCGCCGCGGCGGCCGGCGCGATCACGTCGCGCAGCAGCTCACTCTCGGTCCACGGCGTCCCGCCGCCGCCGCCGGCCGGCCACAGCGGCGGGCCGGGCGGGGCGGGGCCGATCACGAACCAGCCCGGCCGCCCCGCGGGTCCGGCGGCCGGCCCCTGGGCGAGCGGCAGCATCACACCGGGCAGGTCCACCGCCGCCGCGTCGGGCAGGTCGGCGCGGGGCGGCAGCGCGGCCGGAACCAGCAGGGCGATCAGCGGCACCGGCGCGGCTTCGTCCCGCGGCCGGGCCGCGAAAGCCGGCAGGCCGGCGCCGGCCGCGGGCAGCGACCGGGCGAGGTCGATCGCGAAGCGCTCGGACAGCGCCGCCGGCGCGGCGGCCGGGACGGTGGGGGGACGGGGCAGCGGGGTCGCCATGCCGCCGCTTAGCGCGGCGGGCGTGAACGCCCGGTGAAGCGGCGGCGCCGGTCAGTCCAGCGCGTCGCGCACCTGCCGCTCGTAATGGCGGTAGTATTTGTCGGTCACCAGATCGGTCTTCACCACCACCGCCACGTCGGTCGTGTTGAAGGCGTGGTCGATCACCGCGCCGTCGCCGACGAAGCCGCCGAGCCGCAGATAGCCCTTGATCAGCGGCGGCAGGGAAGCGGCGATGCGGCGCGCGTCCAGCGTGGCGGGGTCGCGCCGCCGCATCTCCACGTAGCGGTGGGGCAGCGCGCGCGGCCGCAGCGCCGGCGGCGCCAGATGGTTGTGGTAGAGCCAGGTCAGCTCATCGGCCAGCGCTTCCGGATCGGTGCCCGGCAGGCTGGCGCAGCCGAACATCAGGTCGATCCGGTGCAGGAACACATAGGCGGCGATGCCGCGCCAGAGCAGTTGCATCACCGCGCGGTTGCGATAGCCCGGATGCACGCAGGAGCGGCCGAGTTCCAGCACGTGCCCGGGGAAGCCGGTGACCGGCGCGATGTCGTATTCGTCGGCCGAGTAGAACCGCCCGACACGGGCGGCGGCGGTCTGGCGGATCAGCCGGTAGGTGCCGACCACGCCTTCCGGCCCCGGCCCGATCGCGTGGTCCACCACCAGAAGATGGTCCGCCACCACGTCGAAATCGTCGCTGTCGCGCCGCGTGCGGGCCATCGCCTCGCTCGGCACGGCGCCCATCTCCTCATAGAAGACATGGAAGCGCAGCGCCTGCGCGGCGTCGATCTCGCCCGCGTCGGTGGCGATGCGCACGCCGAGATTGCCGCCGCGCAGCTCGCCGAAGCCGCTGTCGGAATCGGCGGGCGGCGGCACCGCCGGCCCGAACCGGGTGCTGGCCGTCATCGGCCGGCCTCGGCCGCGCTGGGCGGACGTGCCGGCCGGTCGGCGGAGGTGCCCGGCCGGGCCGCGGCCGTCCGTGCCCCTGGCCGGCGGCCGAACAGGGTCAGCCGGTAGGACACCAGGTCGAAGCCCAGCCGGGCGGCGATGGCGGCCAGCACCCGTTCGTGCTCCGGGTCCTCGAATTCGATGACACGGCCGGTATCCACGTCGATCAAGTGGTGGTGATGACCGTGCTCGCTCGGTTCATAGCGGGCGCGGCCGCCGCCGAAATCGCGGCGGGCGAGGATGCCCTGCTCCTCCAGCAGCCGCACGGTGCGGTAGACGGTCGCGATCGAGATGCGCCGGTCGAGCGCGCTGGCGCGGCGATACAGTTCCTCCACGTCCGGATGGTCGGCGGCGTCCGACAGGACGCGCGCGATCACCCGCCGCTGGCCCGTCATCTTCAGGCCCCGCTCGATGCACAGACGCTCGATTCGGCTTTCCATCGCGCTCCCAGCGACCGTCCTTGCGGCCGAGGTTACAGGCGAGGGAGGGGGAAGGGCAAACGGGGAGGAAGACCTGACGGCTTCCCCCTGCGTCGCGGCGGGCCGGGCGGAGCGGGCAGCGGGCTATTTGCGGCTGCGCGGCTTCGTGCCGAGGCCGATCTTCTTGGCCAGCGAGGAGCGGTGGCGCGCATAGTTCGGCGCGACCATCGGGTAGTCCGGCGCCAGGCCCCAGCGCTCGCGATATTGCTCCGGCGTCATGTTGTAGGCGGTTTTCAGGTGGCGCTTCAGCATCTTGAGCTTCTTGCCATCCTCGAGGCAGACGATGTGGTCGGGGAAGACCGACTTCTTCACCGGGACGGCCGGCTGCGGCTTGTCCGGCGCGGCAGGCTCCTTGCCGACTCCGGAAAGCGTCCGGTAGACGTCCTGGATCAACGCCGACAGCGCGTCAGGACTGACAGAGTTGTTAGAGACGTGCGCGGAGACGATCTGCGCCGTCAATCCCAGTACGTCTGCTTGTTGCGAATGGTCGGTCATCATGCTCCCTTTCGGACCGCGAGACTTGGCCCATATAGGTGTTCCAGGGCCTGTATCGCAACGTGTATTACGTTTGGAAGCAACAGTCCAGTCATGTCCAAGACGATTCCTTCGCCTCCGCCACCGGCCGACGTGACCTTGGACATCACGGGAGAGATTTGCCCGATGACCTTCGTGCGGACCCGTCTCGCCCTCGACCGGATGGCGCCGGGCCAGACGCTACTGGTCCGGCTTCTTGGCGAGGAGCCGCGGCGCAACGTGCCGGCGAGCGCCGCGGCGCTCGGCCATGCCGTGCTGGCCGAGCAGCAGGCGGCGGACGGCGTTACCCTGCTGTGGGTCCGCCGGGCCTGATCGGGCGGGCCAGCACGAAGGCATCGCCGCCGTCCGGGTAGTAGCGGCTGCGGCGCCCGACCTCCCGATAGCCGGCGGCGGCATAGAGGGCGCGGGCGGCAGTATTGGCCGCCGCGACCTCCAGATACACCACGCGCCCGCCGGCGGCGCCCACATGCTGCTCGGCGGCGGCCAGCAGCGCCCGGCCGAGGCCGCCGCGCCGCCGCTCCGGCAGCACCGCGAGCGCCAGGATCTCGGCCTCGTCCGCCGCCATGCGACCCAGTACCATGCCGCCGGCCGGGTGCAGCAGGGCGAAGCCGCCGGGCAGGGTGAGCTGCGTGGCGATCGCGCCTTCCCCCCAATGCTCGGCGGGCGGGAAGGCGGCGGCATGGATAGCGGCCAGCGCGGCGGCATGACTTGACGTCGCCTGGATCAGCGCAGTTCGGAACATGTCAGTAACGTTCACGCCGGCAGCCGCACGTTGGGGGTAACGACGTAGAGCGGCCGGAAAGCGAGCGGCGGCAGGTCCCCGCCGAACCGCCGCAGCGCCGCCCGGGCCACGTCGGCGGCGCAGGGCTGCCGCGCGCCGGTCAGCATCACGTCGGCGCCGCGCGCGGCGAGCCAGGCGGCGGCGTGCGGGGCGGCATCGCCGGCGAGCGCGACCGGCCCCGCGGGCCGCGGCAGGTCGGCGAAGCCGATCGCCTGCCAGACGCCCGCCGCGTGCAGATAGAGCCGGTTCTGCTGGCGGGCGTCGATCGCGATCCATAGCGTGCGGCCGGACAGCGCGCCGGTGGCCTCGGCCAGCGCCTCCCCGGTGGTCACCGCGATGCGGGCCGCGCCGGCGCCGCAGGCGAGGCCCTCGGCGAGCGCCAGCGTCGCCCGCAGGCCGGTGAAGCTGCCCGGCCCCACGGTCGCGGCGACCGCCTCCAGCGCCGCCGGCGCGATCCCCGCCTCGGCCAGCAGGTCGCGCACCAGGGCCGGCAGCAGTGCTGCCGGGCCGGGTGCCGGCCGCCGTTCGGCCAGCACCGCGCCGTCCCGCATCACCGCGGCGGAACAGACCCCGAGCGTCGCATCAAGGGCGAGTAGTCGCATGGGCGCAGTCCAGCGCCGCCGCGGCGGCGGCGCAAGGGCGCCTCAGAGGATCAGGCACGCCTCGTCGAAATCCAGGCGGGGATTGCGCGGCATTAGCTTGTCCGGGTCGCCGTGGCCGAGATTGATCAGGAAGTTCGACTTCCAGCCGTAGCCGGCGAGGAACTCGGCATCCACCTTGTCGCGGTCGAAGCCCGACATCGGGCCGCAATCGATGCCGAGCGCGCGCGCGGCGATGATGAAATAGGCGCCCTGCAACGTGCTGTTGCGGAACGCCGTCTCGGTCGCCAGCGCCTCGTTGCCGGTGAACCAGGGGCGCGCATCGACATGCGGGAACAGCCGCGGCAGCTTGTCGTAGAAGCGCGGGTCGTAGGCGACGATCGCGGTTGCCGGTGCCGCCATGGTCTTGTCGCGATTGCCCGAGGACAGCGCCGGTTTCAGCCGTTCCTTGGCCGCCGGGGAGCGGACGAACACGAAGCGGCCGGGCGAGCAGTTGGCCGAGGTCGGACCCCATTTCATCAGGTCGAACACGGCGCGCAGGTCGTCGTCGCTGACCGGCTGGTCGGTCCAGACATTATGCGTGCGGGCGTCGCGGAAAATCGCATCGAGCGTGGCGGCGTCGAAGGGCATGGCAATCCTGTTCCTGGCGAGACGAAGGGTTGGCTCAGTACGTGACCTGCTCGACGGCGACCACTTCCGGGACGTAGTGGCGCAGCATGTTCTCGATGCCGTGCTTGAGCGTCGCGGTGGAGGACGGGCAGCCGCTGCACGCCCCCTGCATGTGCAGCCGCACCACGCCGTCGCGATAGCCGCGGAAGATGATGTCCCCGCCGTCGCCAGCGACCGCCGGGCGGACGCGGGTATCGAGCAGTTCCTTGATCTGGGCGACGATCTCGGCATCCTCCTCGGCCACGTCCTCGTCGATCGCGTCGGCATCGCCCTCGATCACCGGGCGGCCGGCGACGAAATGCTCCATGATGACGCCGAGCACCTGCGGCTTCAGCGCCTGCCATTCGATCGCGCCGGCCTTGGTCACGGTGATGAAATCGGCGCCGAGGAAGACGCGGGCGACGCCGGGCAGCTCGAACAGCGCCAGCGCCAGCGGGCTGCGCCCGGCACCCTCGGGCGCCGCGAAATCGGCGGTGGCGTCGCCGAGCACCGTGCGGCCGGGCAGGAATTTCAGCGTCGCGGGGTTGGGGGTGCCTTCGGTCTCGATGAACATGCGCGGTCGTCCTGCTGCGGAATGCGGACCGGTCTGGTACGGTTCACGCCGTCACATTGCGTGCGGGCGGCCATTTGGCAAGGGCCGCCGCCGCCGGTCAGCCCGGCACGGCATGCCGGCGCACCCAGGCGGTGAATTCGGCATCGCTCAGCCGGCCGGCGGCCATTTCCAGCATGGCCATGGCAGCTTCGACCTCCGGCGGCTCAAACGCGGCCCCGTTGAGTGCGAGGAAGGTAACGAGCGCCGTCCACGCCGTGCGCTTGTTGCCATCAACGAACGGATGGTTGCGCGCGATCCCGAGCGCATACAGTGCCGCAAGCTCGGCGAGGTCCGGGTCGGCATAAGCGGCGGCGTTCTGCGGTCGGGCCAGCGCACTTTCCAGCAGCCCGGCATCGCGCACGCCGGTCGCGCCGCCGTGCGCCTCAAGCTGCTCCTCGTGCATGGCGAAGACCGCCTCGGCAAGCAGCCAGACGGTCATTTTGCCAGCTCGCGCAGCACGTTGTGCCACCGCTGCATCTGCTGACGGGCGACCGACATCTGCTCTTCGAAGGCCGGGTCGGACTTGCGAAGCCTGAGGCCGTCCGGCGTCCGCACCACCGACAGCGTGTCCCCCTCCGCCACGCCCAGGTCGGCCAGCAATTCCTTCGGCAGCACCACGCCGACCGAGTTGCCGATGGCGCGCAGTTTCAGGGTGGACATGGTCGATCCTCCGTTGCCACCGGCGTTATAACATGCCGCCGAGGCGACTTCTACAGGATGAACCGGCTCAGATCGCCCTTCTGCGCCAGCGGGGCCACCTTCTCCTGCACGTAGCCGGCATCGACGGCGACCTCCTGGCCGCCGCGGTCGCTGGCGGAGAAGCTGATTTCCTCCAGCAGCCGTTCCAGCACCGTGTGCAGCCGCCGGGCGCCGATATTCTCCACCCGATCGTTGATGTCGGCGGCCAGATCGGCCAGCGCGTCGATCGCGTCGTCGCCGAAGCGGAGCGCGACGCCCTCCGTCCCGATCAGCGCCTGGTACTGCTTGAGCAGGCTGTGCTCCGGCTCGGTCAGGATGCGGCGCAGATCGGCGCGCGACAGCGGCGCGAGTTCGACGCGGATCGGCAGCCGGCCTTGCAGTTCCGGCAGCAGGTCGGCGGGCTTGGCCAGATGGAACGCGCCGGAGGCGATGAACAGCACATGATCGGTCTTCACCGGCCCGTGTTTCGTGTTGACCGTCG
>JAKAZX010000246.1 GCA_021826485.1 Pseudomonadota bacterium
AGTCCGGGGGTGGCGGCAGGGGTTGACACGGCGCGGCGGGACCTTTGATGTTCGCGTTTTGTTCGATATCGATTCCCGACCGGCGCGGACGAGTCAAGCGCGCACTATCGCCGGCTTGACATCGCCCCGGGGCGACCGGCACGCCATCCGCATGAATGCCCTTTCCCCCCCGTCCGACGACGGCGCCGTCGTGGTCGGTGACCTCGAAGCGTTCGGCCGCGACATGGCGCTGCAACGCCTCGACCTGCTGGCCGGCGCGATGTCCCCCGGGCCGCCGCAGATCCTCGGCAGCGGCGATCTGCGCGCGGCGCTGGACGCGGCGCATTTCCAGCGCCGGCCGATGCCGCCCGGCGGGTTCTATGCCGTGCCCGGCCAGGTGCTGGGCGGCATCGGCGTGCTGCGCGGCGCCGACGGCCGCCCGTTCCGGCGGGCCGACTGCGTGCCCGCCGGGCTGCGCGCGGCGCTTGCCGCGGCGGCGCCGGACGCGGCGCTGTGGGGTGCGCTCGGCGGCGGCACGGCGGAGGTGCTGCAATCCGACACGCCCTGCCTGGTGCCGTTCCAGCCCGCCGCCGGCTATGCGGAGTTCCTCACCGACGCGCTGCCGCGGCTTTACCTGCTCGGCCTGCTGCGCCGGCTCGGCCGCTGGTTCCCGGTGGCGATGAGCCGCGCGGTGCCGGAATGGCAGCGGCGGCTGCTCCAGCTTTACGTGCCGGAGGGCGAGGTGCTGTGGTTCGACCCGGCGCGGGAGGTGGTGCAGGCGCCGGCCTGCATCCTGCCGTCCCTGCTCGCCCAGGACGGGTTCCTGCACCCGGCCGTCGGCCTCGCCGCCGAGGATCTGCTGGCACGCACGGCCGCGGCGCCCCCGGCGGTCGCCGACCAGCGGCTTTACGTCACCTATCACGGCGCGCCCGCCGGGCCGGCCGGCGGCCTTGCCAACGAGCCGGAGCTGGCCGCCGTCCTGGCCACGCACGGCTTCCGCACCATCCAGCCCTGGCGCATGTCCTTCGCCGAACAACTCGCCGCCTATCGCACCGCCGCCTGCATCGTCGCGGAACCCGGGCCGGCGGCGGCCAATGCGCTGTTCGCGCCGCTCGGCGCGCGGATCGCGACCCTCGGCATGCCGGATGCGCTGCTGCGCCGCATCTGCGGCCTGCGCGGCCAGTTGCTCGGCATCGTCGAGCGGCAGGACGGTCCCGGCGGCCGCATCGACCCGGAGGTGCTGGCCCGCTTCCTGCCCCGCCTGCTGGAAACCCCGGCGGAGCGCACGCCGGCGGCCCGCATCGTGCGCGCCGCCATGCCGGTGCCGGCGCCCGCCATGCCGCCGCCATCACCATCGCCGCCGGCGCCGCCGCAATCCGCGGCGGACGGGCAGGAATTCATCCCGCAGGGGCCGTTCCTGCTGTTCCTTGCCGACACCGCCGGCCAGCGCTTCGAACAGTTCGCCCCCGGCGAGGTGCACGAGCGCCGGCCCTTCTTCTTCGACATGCCGCTCAACCCGACGCTTGCCCAGTATGCCGGGCGCTTCACCGATGCCGCGTACCGCACCTATGCCGCGCCGCGCACCGGCTGTGCCGCGCTGCCCGGCGCCAGTGCGATCGGCGCGACCGGCCTGATCTGCCACGACGGCCGGCTGATCCGCGATTCGACGCACAGCGTCGATGACTGGCGCCCCACCTCCCTGGTCGCGCGGCGGGACATGGAGCGGGGGGTGTGGTTCAAGCGGCCGGTGCATCTGCCCGGGCGGCGGATCGCCGGGGGCGCGTTCTGCGGCTTCTCCGGCGGCTGGCGCAATCACGCGCACTGGCTGAGCGAGACGCTGCCGCGGCTGCATCTGTATCGCTGGCTGTGCGAGCGCGAGCCGCCGATGCCGCTGCTGCTGCCGGATTTCGGCGACAGCGCGGTGCACCGGCGGACGCTGGAACTGCTCGGCATCGACCCGGCGCAGACCATCCGGCTTGCCGAGGATGAGGTGATCAGCGCGGACATCCTGTGGAACGTCCCGGTGATCGACCTGTGGAGCCTGCCGCGCCTGTGCCGCATCGCCGCCGACGCGCTGGCCGCCGCGGTCGCCGAGGATGCGGCGGCGGCGCTGGCGCCGCGCGTCTACATCCATCGCCGCGACGGGCTGCGGCGGCTGGCGAATTTCGATGCCATCGCGCCGATCCTGGCGGCGGAGGGATTCCATGTCGCGGTGATGGAGGACCTGACGCTGGACCAGCAGGTACAACTGATGCGCCACGCCCGCTTCGTGATCGGGGAGCATGGCGCCGGCGTCGCCAACACCATGTTCTGCCGGCCCGGCGCGCGCGTGCTGGAACTGTTCAACCCGGTCTGCCCGCAGCCGGCGCACTGGGTGCTCGCGTCCCTGTGCGGGCTGCAATACGGCTACGCGGTCGGCCGCCACGCCCCGACCGAGCATCGGCCGGACCCGGACTGGAACGCGGACTACCTGATCCCGCCTGAGGATTTCCAGCGCGCGCTGCGCGCCATGCTGGCCGGCGGCTGAGCGTCAGTCGCGCGCGAACAGCCGGCCGAGCAGCCCGCGCGACGGCCGGCGCCGCGGCGGGCGGGGGGCCGGCGTGCGCAGCAGGTCCCACACTTCACCGGAACTGCGCTGCTCCGTCTCCGGCGCGGGTTCCGGCTCCGGCGCGGGTCGCGGCACCACGACCAGCGGCGTGCGGGCGGGGGCGGGCGGCAGGGCGGCCGGCGCCGCCAGCAGCGCCACTGTCCTGGTGCAGAGTTCGATCCACAGATCGAACGGGATGTCCCAGTGTCCCCGGCGCGGGCCGTCGAGCGGCGGATTGAGCCGGTCGAGGAAACCGTGCAGCAGGCCCTCGCCGCCGACGCGCACGCTGCCGGGCGGATTGTCGGCCTCGTGCAGATGCACGGTCAGCAGCGTGCAGGGGCCGAGCCGCCGCAGCGCCGCGTGCAGCGGTCCGACGAAATCGCGCCAGTCGGCACGGTCCGTCTTGTAGACAAGGATCTTCTCGCCCGCCGTCAGCGTCTCGACGGTCATTTCCGCCAGCCGCCGCAGATGCCGGCACTGCTTGGTGAGCAGCGACGCCGCATCGGTCTGGTGCGTCTTGATGAAGGTGTGCAGGTGCAGGCCGTACCGCCGGTCCTCGACGTAGTATTCGCCGCTGGCGTCGCTGCGCAGCATGGTGGATTCGGGATCACCGAGCCCGGCGAAGCGCGCCTCCAGCAGCTTGAGCAGCGTTTCCGGCGGCGTGTTGTTCCAGCGCAGCAGGCCGAGCGGCTCCGCCCCGAAGCGCCGCTGCACCAGCCCGAATTCGCAGTTCTGGCCAAGGCTTTCGAAGCGCAGCAGCAAGGCGCGCGTGGCCGCATCCTCGACCCGTCCGACATCGAGCGGCGGCGCCGCAGCGGCAACCGGGGACGCTGCCGCATCGGTGGCATCCTGCTCCATCTGCACGTGCCAGAGCGCCTCGCCGAGTTGCTGATCGATCTTGACCTGCGGGTACTGCCGTTCGATGGCGCGCCAGAGTTGCAGCGCGCCGCGCCAGTCCTGCCGTGCCGCGGCCAGTTCCGCGGCGCCGACGGCGATGTCGTGATTGTCCGGGCAGCGCCCGGCGCCGATGCCGAGCATCTGCGCCGCCAGTTCGAGGTTGCCGAGCTTCACCAGGCTGCGGCTGATGCCGACCCAGCCGGCGGAATGCCACGGGTAGCGCACCGCGAAGATGAACCAGCGCCTGAGCGCCTCCTCATGGTCGTCGGCGTAGAAGGAGATGAAGGCACGTTCGACCAGGATGCGCAGCGTGTCGGTGGCATGGGCCTCGCCTTCCGCCAGCAGGCGGTCGGCGTCCGCGTAGCGCCATTGCCGCAGCGCCGCCGCGGCGGGCCGGACATAGCCCTCGATGCGTTCCGGGCAGATTTGCCGGAACGTCTGCCAGTGCCGTTCGGCCGCATCCAAGTCGTTGGCCTGCTCGGCGGCCTCGGCGGCCAGCAGCAACTCCTCCGGCTCTGCCGCGGCGGGCGCGTCCGGCCGAACCTCCTCCGCCATCGCAGCCGCTACTGGACGCTGCGCCCGAAGCCGAGGAAGCCGGATTGCGGGTCCGGCTGTCCGGCATCGTTGCTGCCGGCGTACTGGCGCGGCGTGGCGGTTGCGCCGATGGTCGGTTTGGTGGCGGCGGGGCGGTCGGCCACCTTGACCAGCTTCGCCGGCTTGGCCGCCGCCGCCGGCTTCGTGCCGGCCGCCGCCACCGCGGCCGCCTTGGCCGACAGCGCGCCGGCGGACGCCCCGCGCAGCGACAGCAGCATGAAGGTGATGTCGTTGCGGCTGAGATCGACCGACAGTTCCAGCGGCGTCATGCCCAGCACATTTTCCGCCGACAGCTCGGCGCCGCGGTTGATCGCGTCATGCGCCTCGCCGATGTCGCCGCGGTTGATGGCATCGAACAGCGCATCGTTGGGCGCGAGGTCCGCGGTGCTCTTGTCCGCCGGGGCGGCGCCGATGCCGGGCCGCGCGCCGGGCAGCGCATCGCCCGACGGGCCGGTGGACCGCGGGGCGGTCGAGTCGGGCTTGACCATCGGCTGGAAGCCGCTCATCGACGGGGTCAGCGACCCGATCGAGGGTGTCTGCGCCCGCGCCGGGCCGCCCGACATTGCCACTGCCAGGCCGAGCCCGCACACCGCCACCGCCGCCGCACGCTGCATCCGCATATTCGCCAACCCCTACGCCCAGCCGGGACTGAGCCACCAGAACCCGGCATTGAGGTACGTGGCGTAGCACGTCCACGCGAGATAGGGGAGCATCAGCAGCGCCGCCGGGCGTGACAGACGCGCGAAAGCCACAGTGGTCAGCCCGGCCAGCAGCAGCAGCACCAGCACCTCCAGCAGCGCCACGCCGATCAGGTGCAGGCCGAAGAAGATCGGCGTCCACAGCGCGTTGGCCAGCAACTGCCAGCCCCACAGCAGCAGCGCGCGGCGGTGCCAGGGCTTCTGCCAGACCAGCCACGCCGCCACCGCGATCATGGCATAGAGCACCGTCCACACCGGCCCGAACAGCCAGTTGGGTGGCGTGCCGGGCGGCCGGGCGAGCGCCAGGTACCAGGTGCGGATGGCCGGTGCGGTCAGCAGCCCGTCGACCGCGCCGACCAGCAGCGTCAGCCCGACGAACCCCACCAGCGCCGGCCAGGGCGCCGAGGAGCCGGAAGAACCGCGCTCAGGGTCTTGGACGTTCTGGAAGACACGCCCTCCTTCTCGTCTGGCCGCTTAGCGCGCCTCGCGCCGCCATGCGGCGACGGCGAGGCCGAGCAGCAGCGGCAGGGCTGCCCAGTCTGGCAGCAGCGGCAGGGCCGCGATGCCGGTCACCAGATGGTCGTGCCGCCGTTGCAGGCCGATCCAGCCGGCGCCGGCCGCCTCGTGCCCCGGCTCGGTCCGCCGCAGCTCCGGCGCGCCGTCCGGATCGAGCCAGTGAATACTCCCCCCCGACGCCCGCACAAGCGGGCCGAGCACGCTCGCGGTTGCCCGCAGGTCGGCCAGCTCCAGCGGGTTCGCCGCGCCGGCGGCGGCGAAGGCGCGCAGCGTGCCGTCCGTCACCTGCCACACGCCCGGGGACGCGGCGGCGGCGTCGGCGACGGCGCGGCCGGGGCGCAGCGGGTGCAGCGGCAGCCTGCTCTGCGTGCCGTCCGGCGCCGTCACGGTGACATCGCCGGGCGGCCCGTCCGCGGTGGTGCGGCGCTCCACCGTCAGCCGGCCGTCGGCGACGCGCGCGGTCAGCGCCGTTTCCTCCAGCTCCGGCTCCTTCATCAGCCAGTGGGCGACGCGGCGCAGCAATTCGGCCTGCGGCCCGCCGCCGTCATGCCCGCGCGACCACAGCCAGATCTGGTCGGACAGCAGCATGGCGACCCGCCCGCCGGTCTCCGGGTCGCCCACCCGGTCCAGCAGCAGCAGCGGCGCGCCGTCCGGCCCGGCCAGCAGCGCCTCCCCATGACTTTCGATCGGCACGATGCGACGATACCAGCGGCCCCAGTCCGGCGCCGCCGTGCCGTGCAGGCCGGGCAGTTCGGCGGTCACCGGATGGCGCAGGCCGAGCGGCGTCACCGCCGGGCGGAACGCGCCGTCCACCACCCCGCCCTGTTCCGGCGGGGTGGCCGGCAGCACGGTGTTGAGCGGCCCGCCCGCGAGGCTGCCGTCGCCGGTGAATTCCGGCCCGACGCTCATCAGCAGCGCACCCCCCTCCCGCACGTAGTCGGCGATGTTGCGCAGATAGATCGGCGGCAGCGTGCCGCGGTTCTGGAAACTATCC
>JAKAZX010000247.1 GCA_021826485.1 Pseudomonadota bacterium
GATGCGCTTGCGGATCGCGTGCGCGTGGGCCATCCGATCCGCCTCGTTCAGCGCCGCGAGGTCGGACAGGCTGATCGCCACCAGCACGCCGTTCAGCGGCTGGCGCGGCCGGCTTTTCTTCAGCAGGCGCAGGAAGCCGATCCAGGCGCGGCTGTCCACGCCGCTGTTGCTGTCCTGCGTGGTGTAGCGCCCGGCGGTGTCGATCATCACCGCCTGATCGGTGAACCACCAGTCGCAGTTGCGCGTGCCGCCGACACCGGCCACCGCATGTCCGGCGCCACCCTCGGCGAGCGGGAATTTCAGGCCGCAATTCAGCAGCGCCGTGGTCTTGCCGGCGCCGGGCGGGCCGATGAACATGTACCACGGCAGCTGGTACAGATACCGCCGCGACCCGCCGAGCTTGGCCTTCTTCAGCGCCGCCATCGCGGCTTTCAGCCGGTCCCCCAGCAGCGCCAGCTCCTCGGCCGAGGCGGTGGCGTCCGGATCCTCGGCCTTGGCCACGCCCTCGGCCAGCGCCTTGTCGCGCCCGCGCATGCGCAGTTCGTGGATCAGGTTTTCCACCAGCCACGCGACCAGCAGCACGGCGAGGCCGATGAACCGGGCGAGGTCGGATTCGAACGGATGCAGCGCGCCGAAGCCGAGCAGCGGGCCGAAGAACCACAGGATCGCGCCCAGGATCACGACACCGACGAAGGTGCGCAGCCAGCGGCTTCGCAGAATACGATAGAAAAAGGTCATGGCAGGTTCGTCGTCTTGAGCAGCACCACGTCGGTGCGGCGGTTCTGCTGGCGCCCCTCGGCGGTGGCGTTGGTGGCAAGCGGGTCGCTGTCGCCCTTGCCGACCGCGCGCACCCGTTTGGGGTCGCCGATCCCCTCGGCCAGCACTTTCGCCACCGCATCCGCGCGCGCCTGGCTGAGCTGGTAGTTGGAGGGGAACTGCACCGTGTGGATCGGCTGATTGTCGGTATAGCCGTTCACCAGAACCTCGCCTTTTTCGGTCTTCAGCGCGCCGGCGATGCGGCCGAGCAGCGGCAGGTAATCCGGGCTCAGTGTCGCCGAGCCCGAGCCGAAGGTGCGGTTGAGCAGCCGTACCGTGATCGACTGCGGGTCCTCCAGCACCTGCACGAGGCCGGCCTTGACCTCGGGTTCGAGGAATTTGTGCAGGTCGAGCATCGCGGCTGTCGGCGCGGGCGCGGGCGGCGGCGGTGGCGGCGGGATCGGCGCCGCGGCCACGGCCACGCGCGGGATCGCCAGCGCCCCGCGTGGCGGCAGGCCGTTGAGTTCGGTGAAGGTGATGTCGGACGCCGCGGCGAGCGAGAAATCCAGCACCAGGTAGATCACGCAGGCGAGCCCCAGCGTGCCCAGGCCGATCAGCCACAGCGGCACGCGCTGGGCGAGCGGGCGATAGCCGGCGGCGATCCCGCGCCAGTGCGGCGACAGATCGCGCTCGAACTCCCCGCGCCGGGCGCGCAGGCCGCGATAGATACCCTCGCGCAGTTCCGTCAGCGCCGCCTCGCCGCGCTGCATCACCCGGTAGCGGCCCTTGAAGCCGAGCGAGGCGCACAGATACATCAGCTCGACCACCTCGCCGTTATGGCCGGGGTCTTTCTGCATCTGGTCGAGCAGATCGAAGAAGCGGTCGCCGCCGACGACTTCCTTGTGGAAGATGCCGGTCATGGTCTGCGCCGCCCAGGCGCTGTTGCTGCCCCAGGGCGTGCTGAGCACGACATCGTCGATGGTGGCGCACAGCGCGTAGCGGGCGACCCGCAGCGCGCGGCTTTCCAGGCCGGTTTGCAGCGCCTGCGTCTCGAACTGGCGGATCGCCTCGACCATGCCGCGCTTCAGCCGGTCCAGGTCCGGCGCGCGGCCGCCATCGGCGCCGATGCGCACGATGCCCGCCAGCACCGGGGCGGCGGCGGCCAGCAGCTTGCTGGTGCCGGTCGGCGCCAGCGCCACCGCCGCCGCCGGCGCCGAGGGCGGCGGCACGGGCGCGGCGGCCCGACCACCCGGGCGCGGACGGATGACGGTCGCGTCGTTGTCCGTCGGTTCGGCGAAGGGATCGTCACTCATGCACGCTTCTCCCCCTGCGTCGCGGCGGTGTCCGCGTCACGACCGGATCGCCCAGCACTCCATCTCAAGCCCCGGCACTTCGCCAGTGACATGAATCGCGATACCCCCCGACCGCGCCAGCGCCGCCCAGTAGGCGGAGCTGCGGTCGAGTTCGAAATATGTTGTGCCGGCGTAATATGGCAACTGCCGCGGCGCCACCGGCAGCGGGCGCACCGCGATGCCAGGCAGGGCCACGTTGATGAGCTCGCGGATCTGCTCGACCGGGCCGATCTTGCACAGCGTCGGGAAATTGCGCCGCAGCGATTCCGCCGGGATCTGCGCCTTGACCGCCAGCACCCAGGTGGCGTTGGCGACCAGCGTGCGGTCGCTGATCGGCCCCACGCGGATGCCGAACTTCCTTTCCTGCAACGGAATGGGCACCGCGTTCTGTTCCAGCACGGCGGACAGCGATTGCCGCAGCGCCGCGATGACGGGGCGGAACGTCGCCGTCAGGTCGTCGTGCTTGTATGGCGGAAACGGCTGCGGGCGCTTGCGGGTTTCGGTGAACGTCGCCAGCTCGCCGGCCAGCGCCACGGCCATCTGATAGAACGTCTCCGGGTGCAACTGGTTCACGGTGGACGCGAAGTGGGCGACCAGCGGCTCGTAGCGGTTGCACAGTTGCAGCATCATGTAGTCGCCCAGCTCGCCCGCTCCGCGCGTGCCGCCCTCGGAGATGCGGCCGGCCAGCGCCTCCGCGCGATGGTGCAGCAGGCCTTGCAGCGTGGCGACGAAGCCGGCCAGCACCGGGGCGGCCTCGGTCACCAGGATCGGCGGGATATAGGCCTCGTCGAGCATCACGCTCTTGTCCGGGCGGATCTCGGCAATGCGGGCGAGGCCGATGGCGGCGTGGCCGGCGCGGGCGGCCCCTTCCAGCGCATAGCGCAGCCGCAGCCGCCCGACCTGCACCACGGCACTGCCCTGGTAGCCGGCATTGGTGTCGGCGGCTTCGTGCTCGGCGACCACGTAGCGCGCCACCGTCTCCACCTGCTCGGGCGGCGCCGTCTCCACGCCCCCGGGCTGGCGGGCGGGCAGGATCAGATAGACGGTGCTGTTGCGCGCGGTCTCCGGCAGGTCGATCGGGCGCGGCGGATCGACATCGCCCGGCGCCGTGAACGGCGTGCCGTCCGGCAGGATGCCGGCGGCCACGCGCACGGCGAATTTTCCAAGCGTCAACTGGTCGGCATCGAGTTCCAGCCGCGTCAGCCCCCAGCTGAACGGCCGCAGGCCGGCGGTGCTCGCGCGCACCAGCCGCTCCATATAGCGTTCCTGCTGTTGCAGGTGCTGCGGCTGAAGGAACAGCCCCTCCGACCAGACGACCTTGTTCTCCCAGCTCATCGTCAGGGTGCCGGCGCGAGCGCGAGACCGGCCTTGCCGGCGGTAACGGTGAGTGTCGTCGTCTGGTGCGGCGCCACCGCCGTGGTCAGGCGCCAGACCACGGCCTGATAGTCGCGATAGGCGGCGAACACGCCGATGGCCTTGACCGTGTCGATCGGGGTCAGGGTGATCGCCTTGCTGGTGCCCGGCGCGATGATCATGTCGTCGCGCTTGACCAGGTCAGGCCCCAGCGTCGCCTGATCCTGGCTGAACAACTGGAAGAACTCGGCCCCGGTGAAGGCGCTGGTGGACGCAAGCTGGTACACCCGCAGCGCCACCGGCGCGCCCTGCCCGGCCGTCGTCTGGTTGGCGTCCGCCGAGGCCGCCAGCGTCAGCGCCACCACGGTCGGGGGCACCGGCGGCGGTGGCGCGGCACATCCGGCCAGTGAAGCCGTCAGCACGAGCGCGCCCAGGGCGATGCTCGTTGCGCGCATCCGCCGATCCATGTTCGACCTCCGCCGTGTTACGCGCGGCAATCTGGCCCGGAACGCCAGGCCGGTAAAAGACTTTGTTGTGGCCCCGGTCAGAGCTTGCGCATTTGCGCGTCGTAGGCGCGGGCGAATTCGCGGCCGAACACGGATTGGAAGTCGTCCTCCGCCTCGCGCTGGATCTCGCCGTAGGTGGCGCAGAACAGCTCCCAGGTGCGCGCCTTGCGCGCCGAGGGCATGATGGTGTCGAGCAGGCCGCCCTTGCTCAGCCGCTGCTCCAGCGCCGCCGGCTCGAAGCGCTTCAGCAGCGCCATCAGCGCCGTCTGCACCCCGGCCATCACCGCCATCTCGTGCGAGCTGATATCGGCGAACGCCTCGCGGGCGGCCGCGATCGGCGTCTGGTAGCCGGGGCGGCCGGGGACGAGCAGGGCCGCCACCGCGTCGTCCGGGGTGACAGAGAATTTCAGCGCGTTGTTGTCGCGCGCGCGCAGCATGGTCTGTTCCACGCGCAGCTCGTTCTTGATCGCCGCGCGCGAGATCAGCACCTGCCGCACGCCCTCGACCATGGCGCGGAACACCTCGCCCGCGGCGCGCATGGCCGCGTCCGGATCGGGCCCTGTGGCAAGGCCCGCAACCCCCGCCCCTTCCAGGAACGCCGCCAGCAGCCGCGCGGCATCCGCCCCCGATGGCGCCGGCGGCGGGGCCACGGGCTGCACCGCGACGGGCGGCGGGGCAATCGGCTGGGCGACCGGGGGGGCGACCGGCGCCGGCTCGGGCGGCGGAACAACTTGCGCCGGCGGGCCGGGGGGAAGATCGCCCAGCAGCTCGTCGAAATCGAAATCCTCCGGGCTCGGCGGCACGATCGCGCGCGGCGGCGTGAACGCATGCACCGGCGCGTCCGCGTGGTCGGCGTGCGAGGGGCCCTGCCAATCCTGCTTCGGCGCCGGCGCCAGCAGATCGTCGTCGAAGCCGAGGCCCCCGCCCCCGGCCGCCTCGGGCGGCGCGAACGGATCGTCGGTGCGCCACGCCTGCGGCGCGGGGGCCGCGATCGGGTGCTGGAAGCCGGATTGCGCGGCGCCGAACGCCCCGTCCAGCGGGTCGTCGAGCACGTCGAGCGGATCGAGCCGGGCGCCGAACTCGGCCGGCGGCGGGGCCGCCTTCGCGACCGGCGGGCCGCTCTCCTCGACGCTGAACACGTAGTCGCCGAGCCGGAACTCGTCGCCATCGGTCAGGATCACCTGGCCGTCGCGCGGCACCCGCGTCGCCGAGCCGTTGACGAACACGCCATTGGTGCTGACATCGGTCAGCACGTAGCGCCCGCCCTCCAGCGTGATAAAGCAGTGCGTCTTGGACAGCAGCCGGTCCGGGTCCGGCAGCACCCAGCCGTTGTCGGGGGAGCGGCCGATGGCTAGATTCCCCTCGGTCAGCGTGCGGCGCTCAGGGCCCGCCGCGCCGCGCGCGCCGGCCAGCGTCAGGGTCAGCGGCATGGCAGGCTCCCCATGCGACGGGGCCGGTTGTCGTCCACTCTCGCGGAGGCTTGCATGGCGGATATCACATTGGCCGAGTTCAACGGTCGGGTCTTCCTGGTGGGCGGCGAAGCCTATCTGAACGATCTGCTCGCCAATACGCTGGCCCGGGAAGTTAGCATCGAACTGGTGCAGTGCGAACGCCAGTCCGCGGTTCACGAACTCTGGGTACAGCATTGCGGCCAGCCGGAGAGCGACGGGCTGCCCTGGGTGATCCACCCCGCCATCGCCAACCGCATCCGCCGCCGCTCGCCGGACTACGCGGTGTTCTTCGCGCAGTGGTCGGCGATGCTGGACACCGATGCGCTCGCGGTGATCAACGCGGCGGCGTCCTGGGCCGAAGCCAATCCCGCCGCCCCGGTGCTGATCGCGGAATACCTCGACGCCGGCGCCGCCCCGGCCATCGCCGCCCTGTCCGGCCTGCGCGCGCAACTGATCGAGGACCGGCTGGCCGAGGCCGGCGTGGAGCGCGCCCGCATCACCCGCACCCGCCGCGACATCGCCGACGTGCCCGGCATGACCGAGGAAAGCCAGCGCGTCGATATCGTCATCCGCGCGGGGTGACGGGCAAGGCGCGCACCCCGGCTATTTCAGCGAGGCCAGCAGCGCATCCAGATCCGGCTCGGTGGCGTCCTCGTCGCCCGCCGCCGAGGGCGCGTTGAGGCTGGCGAGCAGCGCATCGAGATCGTCCTCGGCCGGGGCTTCCGGGGCCGGGGCTTCCGCGGCCGGTTGTTCCGCCTCGGCTTCCGCCGCCGGTTCGGCGGCCGGCGCCGCGGGGGCGAGGCTGGCGAGCAGCGCGT
>JAKAZX010000248.1 GCA_021826485.1 Pseudomonadota bacterium
GCGCCGGCGGCCTCGCCCGTCGCCGCGGCGAGGCGGATGCGCTCCGGCCGGATCGCCAGCACCGCCGCCGCGCCCGCCGTCACGCCGTCGCGCATCTGCGCGCGCACCCGGCCGAGCGGACAGTCCAGCTCGCAGGAGCCGCCGGCGACCGACAGCACGCGGGCGGGGAAGAAATTGCTCTCGCCGACGAAGCCGGCGACGAAGCGGGTGGCGGGGCGCTCGTACAGGTCCTCGGGCGTGCCGATCTGCTCGATCCGCCCGTGATTGAACACGGCGATCCGGTCGCTCATGGTCAGCGCCTCCTCCTGGTCATGGGTGACGTAGAGGACGGCGGTGCGGCGCTCGCGGTGGATGCGCTTGATCTCCAGTTGCAACTGCTCGCGCAGCTTCCGGTCGAGCGCGCCGAGCGGCTCGTCCATCAGCAGCAGCGACGGGCCGAACACCAGCGCGCGCGCCAGCGCCACCCGCTGCTGCTGGCCGCCCGAGAGCTCCCGCGGCAGCCGCCCGCCGTGGTCCGGCAGGCCGATCAGCCGCAGCATCTCGGCCACGCGCCGGTCCGCCTCGGCCGTCGCGGTGCCACGCATCTCCAGCGGGAAGGCGATGTTGCGCCGCACGCTCATGTGCGGGAACAGCGCGTAGTTCTGGAACACCATGCCGATGTCGCGCCGCCACGCCGGCAGCCGCACCACGTCGCGGCCGTTCAGCGCGATGGTGCCGGCGTCCGGATGCTGCAATCCGGCGACCATCATCAGCGTCGTCGTCTTGCCCGACCCGGACGGGCCGAGGAAGGTCAGGAACTCCCCGTCATCGAGCCGCAGATCGACGCCATCGACCGCGACCACGCTGCCGTACTGCTTGCGCACGCCGCGCAGTTCCAGCACGCGGCGCGGCGCATCCGGCGCGGTCACGTGTGCAGCCCGGCGGCACGGCGCCGCGCCAGCGCCTCGCCGAGCAGCGCGAGCAGGGCGAACAGGAAGCTGAGGGCGGCGATCGCGGCGATCGTCGGGTCGAAATCGCCGCGCAGGTTGGACCACATCTGCACCGCCACGGGGCGCACCCGTGCCGAGCTGACGAACAGCGAGACGATCAGCTCGTCGAACGACACCACCATCGCGAACAGCAGCCCGGAAATGACGCCCGGCAGCAGCAGCGGCAGGGTGATGCGGCGGAACACCCGCAAGGGCGGCGCCCCCAGCGTCGCCGCCGCGGCGTCGAGCTGCGGATCGAGCCCGCGCAGCGCGGCGCCGACGGTCGCCACGACATAGGGCATGGTCAGCACGACATGGCCGATGATCAGCCCCGGCAGCGTGCCGTTCAGCCCGAGGCCGCGGAACACGCCGAACAGGCCGGCGCCGGTGATGATCGTCGGCACCACCAGCGGCAGCATCAGCACCGCCAGGATCAGCCCGGCGCCGGGGATGCGCCCGCGCACCAGGGCGAACGCCGCGGCGGTGCCCATCAGCGTCGAAGCCGCCGCGGCCGGCACCAGCACCTCGATGCTGGTGACGATCGAATCGACCCAGGCCGGATCGTCGAACAGGCTGCGGTACCAGCGCAGCGACCAGCCGGGCGGCGGGAATTGCAGGAACGGCGCGGCGCTGAACGAGATGATCAGCACGATGCCGAGCGGCGCCAGCATGTAGGCCGCGACCAGCACGCAGACCGCGTGCCGCAGCGCCCGCCACCCCGCCAGCCCGTCGGTCCTCATCGCGCGATCGCCCCGAGGCCGACCGTCCGGTGCAGCAGCCAGAGCAGCGCGCCGGTCGCCGCCAGCAGCACCAGCGACAGGGCGCCGGCGACGCCCCAGTTGCCGAACTGCGCGATCTCGTCCTGGATCAGTTGCGCCACCATGAGCTGCCGCGGCCCGCCGAGCAGGGCCGGCGTCACGAAATAGCCGAGCGTGCTGATGAACACGAGGGTGGCGCCGGTCATCAGCCCGGGCAGCGTCAGCGGCAGATAGACGCGCAGGAACGCGCGCACCGGCCGGGCGCCGAGCGTCATCGCCGCCTGCATCAGCGACGGCTCGATGCGCAGCATCGCGGCATAGAGCGGGAAGATCACGAACGGCAGCAGCACCTGCACGGCGCCGGCGAGCAGGCCGGTGAGATTGTGCAGCAGCGGCAGCGGCTGCCCGATCAGGCCGAGAGCGCGCAGCGTGCCGTTCACCGGCCCGTGCCGCTGCAACAGGATGATGGTGGCGAAGCTGCGCACCAGCAGGCTGGTCCAGAACGGCACCAGCACGAGGAAGATCAGCCAGCGGCGCGTCCTCGGGCCGCCATGCGTCATCGCGTGGGCGACCGGAAATCCGAGCAGCACCGTGATCGGGGTCGCGATCGCGCTGATCAGGATGGTGTTCCAGACCACCCGCAGATAGATCGGATGCTGCCACAGCAGCACGAAATTCTGCAATCCGGGCCGCGGCTGGGTGAACGCGCGCGACAGCAGCCAGCCGACCGGCCAGAGGAACGCGACGGCCAGCACCAGCAGCGCCGGCAGCAGCAGCCAGAGATGCCGGGCCGGCCGCTTCATCGGCGGCGGGCGACGTCCGCGCCGCTCAGCCGAGCTTCCACGCCGCCCAGCGCTCGGTGTTCGCCTTCAGATGGTCGCGCCAATAGGCGGCATCGATGACGAAGCCGCGCTGCACGTTGGCCGGGTTGGTGGAAAGCCAGGGCGCCACCTTCGGATCGATCGAGGCGAACGCAGCCGGATTGGTCGGCGCATAGGCGATCATGTTGGCGAGCTTCGCCTGGTTCTCCGGCTGCGTCATGGTGTCGATCAACTGCATCGCGGCGGCGCGGTTGCGGCTGCCGCGCGGCACCACGAGGTAATCGACCGACTGGATGCTCTGCTCCCACGACAGCGCGATCGGCGCACCCTTCTTGGCGGCGTCGTAGACACGCCCGTTCAGGATCACGCCAAGGCTGACTTCGCCATCGACGAACAATTGCTGCGACTGGGAATTGGTGGTCCAGAAGATGGTGTCCGACTTGATGGTATCCAGCTTCTTCAGCGCCCGGTCGACATCCAGCGGATAGAGCTGCGCCGGCGCCACGCCGTCGGCCAGCAGCGCAATTTCCAGCGCCGCCACCGGCTCGTCATTCAGCGCACGCTTGCCGGGGAATTTGCGCGTGTCGAACAGGTCGGCCCAGGTCTTCGGTTCCTTGCCGGCCGGATAGGTGGCGGTGGAATAACCGAGATTGTACGACCAGACGATGCAGCCGATGCCGTATTCGTTGACGAAGCGCGGGTCGATCCGCTTGGTATCGACGATCGACGTGTCGATCTTCTCGAACAGACGGTCGCCGATGCCGTTGTACAGGAAGTCGATGGTCACGTCGCAGACATCCCAGTCGGGCGAGCCGCTTTCGATCATGGCGCGGAACTTGGCCGGATTCATCGGGCCGTCCTGCACCACGCGCGCGCCGGTGGCGGCGGCGAAGGGTTCGCAGTAGCTGGCGCGCTGAGCTTCCTGGTACGCTCCGCCCCAGCTTGCGAACACCACGGTCTTGCCGCTCAGCGATCCGGCGGCGAAGGCGCGCGGCAGGCCCCCGGCCGCGGCGCCGAGCGCGGCGGCGGCCGAACCGCGCAGCAAAGCGCGACGTGTGGTCGCGGCACCGGCGTCCCGTATCATGCCACCCTCCGCTCAGTTCCTGATGTTTTCGCGTAGCGTCCGGCCCGAATAGTCGCGTCGGAACAGGCCGCGGCGTTGCAGTTCCGGCACGACGCCGCGGCAGAACTGCTCGAACATGCCAGGGAACGTGGTCGGCGTCACCACGAAGCCATCGCATACCCCGGCCTCGAACACCTCCTGCAACCGGTCGGCGATCATCTCGGCGGTGCCGACCAGCTCCCGCCCCTCCGTGCGCTTCACCGCCGCCTCGCGGAAGCTGACGCCCTCCGCCTTCATGGTCTGCGCCAGCACGTCCTCCGACCCTTTCATGCCCTGGTTGCCCTGCAGCTCGGCCAGCGACTTGCCGGCGCCGAGCTTGGTCAGGTCGGCGCCGAGATTGCTGGAACTGGAGGCGAGGCTCAGTTCCGGGTCGATCAGGCTGTTCAGGTAGTCGGCGCGTTCGCGCGCGATCGATTCGGTCTCCCCCAGGACGACGGTGACGGCGGGCAGGATCGCGCATTCCTGCGGCGCGCGCCCGCGCGCGTCCATCCGCGTCTTGATGTCCTGGTAGAACTCCCGCATCTCCTCGCGGCCGCGCTGGATGGTGAAGATGATCTCCGCCCAGCGCGCGGCGAACTCGCGGCCGCGATCGGAACTGCCGGCCTGCATGATAACCGGCCGGCCCTGCGGGCTGCGCGGGATGGAAAGCGGGCCACGCGTTTTGATCCAGCGCCCGGCATAGTTGGCGTAATGCACCTTCGAGGGGTCGGCGAGGATGCCGGCCCGCTTGTCGCGCACGAAGGCATCCGCGTCCCAACTGTCCCACAGCGCGAAACACGCCTCCAGCACCTCGTCGGCGCGGTCGTAGCGCTGCTCGCGCGGCGGCAGTTCGTCCAGCCCGGCGTTCTTCGCCTCCAGATCGGTCGCCGAGGTGACGACGTTCCACGCCACCCGCCCCTTGCTCATGGCATCGAGCGAGGCGAGCCAGCGGGCGAGGTGATAGGGCGTGTGGAAACTGGTGGACAGCGTCGCGCCGAGGCCGAGATTGCGCGTCACCGCCGCCATCACCGGCAGCACCACGGTCGGGTCGAGGAAGCTGATCTGGCCGCCGCGCCGCACATAGGCGTCGAAGCTGCCGCCATGCAGGTCGTACAGCCCGAACAGGTCGGCGAAGAAGCAGCCGTCGAACTTCGCCGCCTCCAGCACGCGGGCGATGTGCTGGTAGCGCTCCGGATCGAGGATGTCGTCGAGCGGCGATTCGGGATGACGCCATCCGCCCACATGCAGCGCCGTGGGACCGGTCTTGAGATAGGCCACGAGGTGCATCATTCGCTGCGGCATAGCAATGATGTCTCCGCGGATGGGAACCCGGGGCAGCCAATCGTTCGTATGCAAACAAGCTAGACCGTGCCGTGCGCGGCGGTCAAGCGGCCGTCGGGGCAGGCTGCGCGGTTTCCGCATCATTTGCCGCCGGCCCGTGGCATCGCTATGGTCCGCCGCACGGCGCGGCGCGGCGCGAGGACAGAGGTTAGAAGTGCCCGATATTTTCGACGAAGTGGAGGAAGACCTTCGCGCCGAACGCGCGCGCGCGCTGCTCACCCGCTATGGCGGGGCGCTGATCGGGGCGGCGGTGCTGGTGGTGGCCGCGGCCGGCGGCTGGCGCGTCTGGCAGTGGTACGATTCCAAGCAGGTCGCCGTCATCGCCGACACCTATCTCGCCGCCTCGCAGACCGCCGACACGCAGAAGGGGCCGGGGCGCGACGCCGCGCTGGCGCAGTTCGCCGAAGTCGCCGCCAAGGGGCGCAGCGGCTATCGCAGCCTCGCCCGGCTGCGCGAGGCCGGGCTGAAGGCCGATGCCGGCGACCTCGCCGGGGCCAGCGCGCTGTGGGATGCGGTGGCCGGTGACGGCGCCGCCGATCCGCTGCTGCGCGACCTGGCCAGCCTGCAATGGGCGATCCATCAGGTCGATAGCGGCGACCCCGCACAGGTCGCCGCCCGGCTCGCCCCGCTGGCGCTGCCGACCAGCCCCTGGCATCCGCTGGCGGAGGAGGCGCAGGCCCTGCTGGACCTGCGCCAGGGCAAGACCGCGGCGGCGCGCGCCACCTTGACCACGCTGGCGCAGGACATGATGGCGCCGCGCGGCGTGCGGCAGCGGGCCGCCGGCCTGCTGGAACGGATCGGCGCCTGAGCATGGCGCAGGAACGGGCGGGCCTGACGCGCCGGGCGGCGCTGCTGTTGCCGCTGGCCGCCACCGGGTGCGAGACGCTGGATCGCTGGTTCGGCGACAAGAAGGTGCCGCTGGCCGGCACACGGCTTGATGTCGGCAAGCCGGCGCGCGGCCTGACGGTGGATAACCCGGCCGGCCGCGCGGTGCTGGTGCCGCCGCAGACCGCGAATGCGTCCTGGCCGCAGAGCGGCCTGGGGCCGGCGCATGTCCAGGGCAACCCGGCGCTCGGCGCGCGGCTGGCGACCGCCTGGACCGCCAAGATCGGCGCCCCGTCCGGCTATCGAAGGCGCATCACGGCAAGCCCGGTGGTCGCCGACGGTCGGGTCTATGCAATGGACAGCGCCGCCGTGGTCAGCGCCTACGACCAGCGCAACGGCGCGCGCCTCTGGCAGACCGCG
>JAKAZX010000249.1 GCA_021826485.1 Pseudomonadota bacterium
GTCGCCAACGGCGACCTGTCGAAGAAGATCACCGTCGATGTGCGCGGCGAGATCCTGCAACTGAAGGAGGCCATCAACACGATGGTCGATCAGTTGCGTTCCTTCGCCTCCGAGGTGACGCGGGTCGCGCGCGAGGTGGGGACGGAAGGGCGGCTGGGTGGGCAGGCGCAGGTGCCCGGCGTCGCCGGAACGTGGAAGGACCTGACCGACAGCGTCAACCTGCTGGCCGCCAACCTGACCACGCAGGTGCGCAACATCGCCGAGGTGACGACGGCGGTCGCCCGCGGCGACCTGTCACGCAAGATCACCGTGGACGTGAAGGGCGAAATCCTGGAGCTGAAGAACACCATCAACACGATGGTCGATCAGCTCAACGCCTTCGCCAGCGAAGTGACGCGGGTGGCGCGCGAGGTCGGCACCGAGGGCAAGCTGGGCGGCCAGGCGGCAGTGCCGGGCGTCGCCGGCACCTGGAAGGACCTGACCGACACCGTCAATGTCATGGCGGCGAACCTGACCGCACAGGTGCGCGGCATCGTCAAGGTCGTCACCGCTGTCGCCAACGGCGATCTGAAGCAGAACCTGACGGTCCAGTCGCGCGGCGAAGTGGCGGCGCTGGCCGAGACGATCAACAACATGACCGACACGCTCGCCACCTTTGCCGAACAGGTGACGACGGTCGCGCGTGAAGTGGGGGTGGAAGGACGGCTCGGCGGCCAGGCCAACGTGCCGGGTGCGGCCGGCACCTGGAAGGACCTGACCGGCAACGTCAACCTGCTGGCCGCCAACCTGACGACCCAGGTCCGCGCGATCGCGGAAGTGGCCACCGCCGTCACCAAGGGCGACCTGACACGGTCGATCAAGGTGGATGCGCGCGGCGAGGTTGCCGAACTGAAAGACAACATCAATACCATGATCGGCAATCTGCGCCTGACCACCGAGCGCAACACCGAACAGGACTGGCTGAAGACGAACCTCGCCCGCTTCACCAACATGCTCCAGGGGCAGCGCGATTTCGCCGCGGTCGGGCGGCTGCTGCTGTCCGAACTCGCGCCGCTGGTGAACGCGCAGAACGGCGTCATCTATCTGGTGGAACCGGAATCGGACGCATACGGCATCCTGAAGCTGCTGTCCGCCTATGCCGACGAGACGCCGCGCGCGCATCCCGAGCGGTTGCAGATCGGCCAGGGGCTGATCGGCCAGTGCGCCGCCGATGCGCGCCGGCTGCTGCTGGTCGATATGACGGACGAGGTCGCGCCCATCAACTCCGGCATTTTCCGTGCCGTGCCGCGCAACGCGATCGTACTGCCGGTGCTGTTCGAGGGACAGGTGAAGGCGGTCATCGAACTCGCCTCCGTGAACATGTTCAGCGATCTGCAAATCTCGTTCCTGGAACAGCTTACGTCCTCGATCGGCATCGTGCTGAACAGCATCGAGGCGACGATGCAGACCGAGGGATTGCTGAAGCAGTCGCAGCAGCTTGCCGGAGAATTGCAGGCGCAGCAACGGGAGTTGCAGGCGACCAACGAGCAGCTCGAGCAGAAGGCCCAGCAGCTTGCGGAACGCAACGTGGAGGTGGAGCGCAAGAACCAGGAGATCGAGCAGGCGCGCCGGGCGCTGGAGGAAAAGGCGACCGAACTGGCGCTGACCTCCAAATACAAGTCCGAGTTCCTGGCCAACATGTCGCATGAGCTGCGCACGCCGCTGAACAGCATCCTGATCCTGGGTCAGCAACTGGCGGACAACCCGGACCGCAACCTGTCCGCCCGGCAGGTGGAATTCGCACGCACCATCCACGGCGCCGGCACCGACCTGTTGAACCTGATCACCGATATCCTGGACCTGTCCAAGATCGAGTCCGGCACCGTCACCGTCGAGGCCGGAGAAATCCCGTTCACCGACCTGACGGAGATGGTCACGCGGCCGTTCCGCCACGAGGCGGAGCGACGTCGCCTCGGCTTCGATGTGCAGATCGACCCCAATCTCGACCGCAGCATGGTCAGCGACTCCAAGCGGTTGCAGCAGGTGCTGAAGAATCTGCTCTCCAACGCCTTCAAGTTCACCGAGCAGGGCGGCGTGCGCCTGTCGATCAGGGCGGCGAAGGGCGGCTGGAATGCCGAACATCCGGTGCTGCGCCACGCGCCGGTGGTGGTGGCGTTCGAGGTCGCCGACAGCGGCATCGGCATTCCGCCCGACAAGCAGAAGATCATCTTCGAGGCGTTCCAGCAGGCGGATGCCAGCACCAGCCGCAAATACGGCGGCACCGGCCTCGGCCTTGCCATCAGCCGCGAACTGGCCGGCCTGCTGGGCGGGGAAATCCAGTTGCAGAGCCGGCCGGACGTGGGCAGCACCTTCACGCTGTATCTGCCGCTGAATTATCCCGGCGCCAGCGCGTCCGGGCGCAGCGTGGCCGCGGCGCCGGCGCTGATCGCGCTGGATTCGCTGGGCTATTCCCCGCGTCCGGCGGACCAGACGCCGGAACGCGTGCCGGACGACCGCGCCGCGCTGGAGCCGGGCGATGCGGTGTTGCTGATCGTCGAGGACGATCCGCATTATGCCCGCATCATGACCGACCTCGCGCATGATGCCGGGTTCAAGGTGCTGATCGCGGCACGCGGGGCGGATGCGCTGGCGCTGGCGCGCGAACACCAGCCGCGCGCGGTGTCGCTCGATGTGTTCCTGCCGGACATGCTGGGCTGGACGGTACTCAGCCAGCTCAAGCGCGATCCCGCCACGCGCCACATTCCGGTGCAGATCGTCAGCCTGGACGAGGACCGGCAACACGGGCTGGCGCGCGGCGCCTTCGCGTATATCGCCAAGCCGACCACGGCGCGCGGGCTGGAACAGGCGCTGGCGCGCATCAAGGACTATATCGGCCCGCGCCGCAAGCGGCTGCTGATCGTCGAGGACAACGACGCGGAACGGTGCAGCATCGCCGAACTGCTCGGCCACGACGATATCGACATCGTCCAGGTCGCCACCGGCGAAGCCGCGCTGCACAGCCTGACGGAGCAGCCGGCCGATTGCGTGGTGCTCGACCTGCGGCTGCCGGACATGACCGGGTTCGACCTGCTCGGCCGGCTGCGCGACGATGCGGCGCTGGCCGACATTCCGGTGGTGGTCTTCACCGGCCGCGAATTGTCGCCCGACGAGGATGCGCAACTGCACAACCTGGCACGCAGCGTGGTAGTGAAGGGCGTGGAGAGTCCCGAACGGCTGCTGGACGAAACCGCGCTGTTCCTGCATCGTGTGATCGGTGAGCTGCCGCCGGGAAAGCAGGCGCTGCTGGAACGCCTGCACAGCTCGGACGAGGACCTGGTCGGCAAGACGGTGCTGCTGGTGGACGACGACGTCCGCAACATCTTCGCCCTCAGCAGCGTGCTGGAGCGGCGCGGCATGCGCGTCGTCACCGCGACGACCGGGCGCGAAGCGGTCACGCTGGTCGAATCGACCCCGGATGTGGCGATCGTGCTGATGGACATCATGATGCCGGAAATGGACGGGTATGAGACAATGCGGGTCATCCGCGACAAGCCCGCCTTCCGGCGGCTGCCGATCATCGCACTGACGGCCAAGGCGATGAAGGGCGACCGGGAGAAGTGCCTGGATGCCGGCGCTTCCGACTATCTGGCGAAGCCGGTCAACACCGAACAGTTGTTGTCCGCGTTGCGCATGTGGCTGCATCGCTGAACAACCGGCAGGACAACGGCATGGGGAACGACGCGCCGCTCAATATCCTGCTGGTCGATGACCAGCCGGCCAAGCTGCTCAGCTATCAGGTGATCCTGCGCGAGCTGGGGGAGAACCTGATCCAGGCGAATTCCGCACGCGCGGCGCTGGAAGCCTTGCTGCGCCATGAGGTCGCGATCATCCTGATCGACGTGGTGATGCCCGATCTCGACGGGTTCGAACTGGCGGCGATGATCCGCGAGCATCCGCGGTTCCGCGAGACCGCCATCATCTTCGTCTCCGCCGTCGCGCTGACCGATCTGGACCGGCTGCGCGGCTATCAGTACGGGGCGGTCGATTACGTGCCCGTGCCGGTGGTGCCGGACCTGCTGCGTGCCAAGGTCCGGGTGTTCTCCGAGCTCTATCGCAAGACGCGCGAGCTCGAACGACTGAACGCGGAGCTGGAACGCCGTGTCGTCGAACGTACCGCGGAACTGGCACGCGCCAACGCGGAGCTGGAACAGCGGGTGGAAGAACGCACGCGCGAACGGGAAGCCGCGCTGGCGCAGTTGCATGAGGTGCAGAAGCTGGAAAGCCTCGGTCAACTGACCGGGGGTCTCGCCCATGATTTCAACAATCTGCTCGGCGCCATCATCGGCAACCTGGAACTGCTGGAAAAGCGGCTGCCCGACGATCCGCGCGTGCGGCGGCTGCTGGCCGGCGCCATGGCCGGCGCCGAGCGTGGCGCGACGCTGACGCGGCGGCTGCTTGCCTTCGCCCGCCGGCAGGAACTGAAGCCGCAGACGGTGGACGTGGCCGTGCTGGTCGGCGGCATGCTGGAGATGCTGCATCGCACGCTCGGCCCGGCGGTACACATGCGCACGGAATTCGCCGACGATCTCGGCCCGGTGCTGGTCGATCCCAACCAGCTTGAGCTGGCGCTGCTCAATCTGGCGCTGAACGCGCGCGACGCGATGCCGCTGGGCGGCAGCATGCTGCTCGCCGCGCGGCGCGCGTCCGCGGCCGAGGCGGCGGAGCACGAGCTGCATGGCGGCTTCGTCTGCATCACGGTTGCCGACACCGGCACCGGGATGGACGAGGCGACGCTGAAGCGGGCGACCGAGCCGTTCTTCACCACCAAGGGCACCGGCAAGGGCACCGGCCTCGGCCTGTCGATGGTGCACGGGCTGGCGGCGCAATCGGGGGGTGCCATGCACATCGTCAGCGTCGTCGGCGGTGGCACCACGGTGGAGCTGTGGCTGCCGGAGGCGGAGGAGGCGCAGATGCCCGGCCATGCGCCGCCGCCGGAACACGCCGCGGGCAGCCTGCGCCGCAGCCGGGTGCTGCTGGTCGATGACGACCCGATCATGCTGGCGGGGATCGCGGCGATGCTGGACGATCTCGGCCATGACGTGGTGGAGACGGCATCCGCCGCGCAGGCGCTGGAAGTGCTCGGCCGGCCCGGGGAGCCGCCCTTCGATCTCGTGCTGACGGACCACGCCATGCCGGGCATGACCGGCAGCGCGCTGGCGCAGCACCTGCGCACGCACCGGCCGGACCTGCCGGTGATCCTGGCCAGCGGCTATGCCGATCTGGCGGCGGGCATGGACCCGACCCTGCCGCGGCTGGCCAAGCCATTCCGCAGCGAGGAACTGGGGGCCGCCCTGGCCGCCGCGCTGCTGCCGCGCCTGCCGGGCGGCAATGTGGTGCCGATCAGCGTGCTGCGCCGGGGCGGGTAGCCGGCCGGGACTACGCCGTCGCCATCGCGATATAGTTCACCGCCGTATCGCGGCCGGTGCGCCAGCCGCCGCGCAGCGGGTCCGGCAGCAGGCCGGCGATATCGGCCAGCCGCAACCCGGCGCCGCGCAGATGCGCGCCCAGCTCGGCCGGGGTGACGAACCGCCGCCAGTCATGCGTGCCCGCCGGCAGCAGGCGCAGCAGGTATTCCGCCCCCAGCTTGGCGGTGAGGTAGCTGCGCGGCGTGCGGTTCAGCGTGGAGACGAACAGCAGCCCCCCGGGCGCCAGCAGGGCGGACAGGGTGCGCAGGAAGGCCGCCGGGTCGGCCACGTGCTCGATCACCTCCAGCGCGGTCAGCACCGGAAACCGGACACCTTCCGCGGCCAGCGCCTCCGCCGTGATCCCGCGATAGGCGAGGTCGAGCCCCTGCCCCGCGGCATGCGCCGCCGCCGCCGCCAGCGGCTGCCCGGCAGCGTCGATGCCCAGCACCGCGAAGCCGCGGCGGGCCAGCGCCTCCGCCGCCAGGCCGGCGCCGCAGCCCACGTCCAGCACCCGCACCGGGCCGGCGCCGTGGCGCGCCCGGATGCGCTCGGCGATCCAGGCGATGCGCGCGGGGTTCATCCGGTGCAGCGGGCGCATCGGCCCGGCCGGGTCCCACCAACGCGCGGCCAGCGCGTCGAACCGCGCCACCTCTGCCGCCACCACGCTGCCCGTATGCTCGATCATCATGTTGCCGCCCTGGCCGCCCGCCGGTATGTGTGCCGCCCCGTCCCGCACCGCAACCGCCGGATCCTGCC
>JAKAZX010000250.1 GCA_021826485.1 Pseudomonadota bacterium
CGGGGCGGCGCCGTCCAGGCGGAACACGCGCCGCTCGGCCGGCCCCTCGGGCGGGGAGCCGGTGCCGATGTCGAGCGGGCCGGCCGGCGTCTCCAGCCGCGCCGCGACCGCCCAGGTGCCGGCGGCGCCGGGGCCGCGCCGCGCCAGTTCGCCCAGCCGCGCGCCGCGCAGGCCGCGGCCGGGCACCAGCAGCGACACCGCCTCCAGCAGATTGGTCTTGCCGCTGCCATTCGGGCCGTGCAGCACCGCCAGATGCCCGGCCGGCCGCCAGGTCAGCGTCGCGTAGTTGCGGAAATCCGTGAGCGTCAGCCGCGCGAGGCGCAGTCCGGGCGCCGGCACATTCAGACGCGCATCGGCATCAGCACATACAGGGCGCTGGCGTCGCTGGCATCGCGCACCACCGTCGGCGCGGCGCCGTCGGAAAAGCGGAACTCCACGTCGCCCGCCACCTGGTCGGTGATGTCGTTGAGGTAGCGCGCCTGGAAGCCGATCTCCAGCGGTGCCGCGTCATACTGCACGCGCTCGTTGTCCAGCTCCTCGGTCGCCGTGCCCTGCTCGGGGCTGGAGGCGGACAGCGTCAGCAGGTTGCGGCCCAGCGCCAGCTTGACCGGGCGGGAGCGTTCCGCCGAGATCGCCGCGACCCGGCCCACCGCCTCGGCGAAGTCCTTCTTGCCGACGCGCAGCACCTTGTCGTTGTCGCGCGGGATGACGCGCTCGTATTCGGGGAAAGTGCCGTCGATCAGCTTGCTGGTCAGCGTCACCGCGCCGGCGCGGAACTGGATGCGGGTGTCGGACAGCGCGATGTCCACATCGCCGCTCACCTCGTCGAGCAGCTTGCGCAGCTCGGCCACCGTCTTGCGCGGCACGATCACGCCGGGCATGCCGCCGGCGCCCTCGGGCAGCGGCTCCTCGACGCGGGCGAGGCGATGGCCGTCGGTGGCGACCGCGCGCAGCACCTTCACCCCCTCGCTCTCGGTCGCATGGAGGAAGATGCCGTTCAGATAGTACCGCGTCTCCTCGGTGGAGATGGCGAAGCGGGTGCGGTCGATCAGGCCGCGCAAATGCTGCGCGTTGAGCGCGAAGCGGTAGGGCAGGCTGCCGGCGGTCATGGAGGGGAAGTCGTCGGTCGGCAGCACCACCAGGCTGGTGGCGTAGCGCCCCGCCCGCAGCGCCAGCGGCGCGTCGCCGCCGGCATGCTCCAACTGCACTTCCGCCCCTTCGGGCAGCTTGCGGACGATCTCGTACAGCGTCGCCGCCGGGGCGGTGCAGGCGCCGTCGGTCAGGCTGGTGGCCGGCACCTCCTCCACCACCGCGATCTCCATATCGGTCGCGGTCAGCGTCAGCCGCACGTCGCGCGCCTCGATCTTCACGTTGGCCAGGATCGGGATGGTGTTGCGCTTCTCCACCACGCTCTGGACATGCGCCAGCGCCTTGAGCAGCGACGCCCGGTCGGCCTTGATCTTCATAGCTGCGGCATCCTCACTGGGCCGGCCCCTTCCGGCGCGCCGAATCGCGGGCCGGACAGTGTAGCAACGGGCCGCCGCGCCGCAAGCGGCCTGCCGACCGTTTCAGCTTTCCAGCATGCGCCGGAGCAGCTCCACGTCCTCGGCGAAGGCGGCGTCGCGGGCCATCAGGTCGGCCACGCGCTGCACCGCGTGCATCACCGTGGTATGGTCACGGTTGCCGAACTTCCGCCCGATCTCGGGCAGCGAGCGGCTGGTGAGCTGCTTGGCCAGGAACATCGCCACCTGCCGCGGCCGCGCCACCGCCCGCGCCCGCCGGGCGGAGGACATGTCGGTCAGCCGGATGTTCCAGTGCTCGGCGACGCGCTTCTGGATCTCCTCGATGGTCACGCGGCGGTCGTGCGCCTTGAGGATGTCGTGCAGCACCTCCTGCGTGGTTTCCAGCGTGATGGCGCGGCCGAACAGGTTGGCGTGCGCGATCAGCCGGTTCAGCGCGCCTTCCAGCTCGCGCACGTTGGAGGTGATCTTGTGCGCCAGGAACTCGATCACCTTCGGCGGCACCGGCACGCCGGCGCGCGCCGCCTTCGCATCCAGGATGGAGATGCGCAGCTCATACGTCGTCGCGTGCAGGTCGGCCACCATGCCGCAGCCGAGCCGGGTGCGCACCCGGTCCTCCAGCCCCGACAGGTCGGATGGCGACTTGTCCGCCGACACCACGATCTGCTTGCCGGCATCGACCAGCGCGTTGAAGGTGTGGAAGAATTCTTCCTGCGTCGCGTCCTTGCCGATCAGGAACTGCAGATCGTCGATCATCAGCACATCGACGCTGCGGAGCTGCTCCTTGAACTCCATCGTCGCCTGGCTGCGGATCGCGGCGATGAAGCGGTACATGAACCGCTCGGCCGACATGTAGGCCACCGAAGCCGGGCGGTTGCGCCGCGCCGCCTCGCCGTGGCCGGTCAGTTCCCAGGCGACGGCGTGCATCAGATGCGTCTTGCCGAGCCCGACGCCGCCGTACAGGAACAGCGGGTTGAACCCGGTGGAGGCCGGCTGCTCGGCCACCCGGCGGGCACAGGCATAGGCGAACTCGTTGGGCTTGCCGACGACGAAACTCTCGAAGGTGAAGCGCGGGTCCAGCGCCGCTTCGCCGCCGCGCTCGGCCGGCGGCGCGCCCGCCGGTTCCGGCCCGGCAACCACCGCGGCGGCGGCCGGCGGCGCGGCGGCCGCCGCTTCCTCGGCCTCGGCGGTGCCGCCGCCGACGCGGATATCGACGCGGCGGATGCGCCGGTTCTCCGCCTGCCACAGCGCGCTCAGCCGGTCGCCGTAATGGCTGCGCACCCAGTCGCGCAGGAAGCGCGTGGGCAGCCGCACCGTCACCTCGTCGCCGTCGATGCCGACCAGCGACATCTGGCGCAGCCAGGTGCGGTATTCCACGTCGCCCACTTCGGTCTGCAGCCGCCCACGCACCCGCGCCCACTGCGCGGCAAGCTGCATGTCGTCGCGGCCCTGATGCTCGCTCATGCCGCCCCCTTCACGCACGCCCCCCTCCGCACCGCATGCCGCACTCCCCCACCTTGCGCGGTCTTCTCGGGAACCGCCCTGTTGGCGCCGCGCGCGACGCCCAGGAATACTCTCAACGCTGCATGGAACGGCCGCGTTGCGCCGCCAGTCCAGTAATGATTAATCCTGAACACGGGGACAGGCAATCGGATTTTCGGAGCGCCCGACAACGACAAATCGTGACACAGTATTGATGCGACACGAACTCCCCGCATATTCGGGCGGGGAGTATTCGTTACGGACTATACTATGCCGGCCTGGACACACGGCCGGCATCCTCCAGCCCGGCGCCGGTGGCGCCGGACCGGCTCAGGCGGTGGGCAGGGCCTTGATGCGGGCCGACAGGCGGGACAGCTTGCGCGCCACGGTGTTGTCGTGGATCACGCCCTTGCCGGCGGCGCGCTGCATTTCCGGCTGCGCGGTGCGCAGCGCTTCCGCGGCCGCGGTGCGGTCGCCGCCGGCAATGGCGGCCTCGACCTTCTTGATGAAGGTGCGCATGCGCGCCTTGCGCGCCTGATTGCGCTCGGTGCGGCGTTCGGTCTGGCGGATGCGCTTCCGCGCGGATGCGTTGTTAGCCATTGGTTCTCTTCAAAACAGCGGCGGATGGAACCGGGCGCGGGACGCAGCACGGTCCCCGGCCGGCGGACAAGAGCGGATGTGATAAGCACACCCGCCCGGCGAGTCAAGGAAGCGGGGTCAGCGCCCGCCGAAGCTCGGCTTGCGCTTCTCCACGAAGGCAGCCATGCCCTCGCGCTGGTCGGCAGTGCCGAACAGCGACAGGAACAGCGCGCGCTCGGCGCGCACGCCCTCGGCCAGCGTGGTCTCGAACGCGCGGTTCACCGATTGCTTGGCCAGCGCGACCGCAACCGGCGACAGCGTGGCGATGCGCGCGGCGATCTTGATCGCCTCGGCAACCAGCGTGTCGGCGGGAAAGATGCGCGCCACCAGGTTGCACCGCTCCGCCTCCGCCGCGTCCATCATGCGGCCGGTCAGCACCATGTCCATCGCCTTCGCCTTGCCGACCGCGCGGGTCAGTCGCTGGGTGCCGCCGGCGCCGGGGATCACGCCGAGATTGATCTCCGGCTGGCCGAACTTCGCGTTTTCGGCGGCGACGATGATGTCGCACATCATCGCCAGCTCGCAGCCACCGCCCAGCGCGAACCCGGCGACCGCCGCGACCACCGGCTTGCGCATGCCCAGGATGCGTTCCCAGCGCCGGCCGATCCAGTCGTTGTCCAGCACCTCCGGATAGGTCCGGTCCTTCATTTCCTTGATGTCGGCGCCGGCTGCGAAGGCTTTTTCCGAGCCGGTGAGAACGACGGCGCCGATGCCCTTGTCCGCTTCGAACGCGGCGAGCTGCTCGCCCATCTCCTCCATCAACTGGTCGCACAGCGCGTTCAGCGCCTGCGGCCGGTTGAGACGGATCAGGCCGACCCGGTCATGCGTCTCCACCTGGATCGTTTCGTATCCAGCCATCGGCATTCTCCCTCGCCCGGGCGCACGCCCGGTGCGGCGTTCAGCGACATGTCGGGCATCGTGCCGTCATTGCGAGCGCAGCGAAGAAATCCAGACACCTGCCAGCGCCGTCACGCATCGGTTGCCCGTGCGACTGGCCCGGCCGCCTGGATTGCTTCGTCGCGACGCTCCTCGCAACGACGGCGGACATAGCTGCGTCCGTACCGCACGCCCCAACCCGTCATTGCGAGCGCAGCGAAGCAATCCAGGCAGCCGGGCATGGTGCACGAATGGCCGGGCACCGTGCCTGCTCCGCTCCCCGCAATGACGAAAAACCGGCCCGCGCATACTAGCTACCGCTGCGTGCGCGGGCAATAGAAGGTGCTGCGGGCGGATTGCACGATGCGCCGCACGCCGGCGCAGCCGGGCGCACCAGGACAGTCGGCGCAGCGTTCGCCTTCGCGCCCGTACACGCGCCAGGCCTGCTGGAAATAGCCCAGCTCCCCGTCCGGCTGGACGTAGTCCCGCAGGCTCGATCCGCCGGCGGCGATCGCCTCGGTCAGCACGGCGCGGATCGCCGGCACCAGCCGCCCGGCGCGCGCGCCGGGGATGGTATGCGCGCCGCGCAGCGGGCTGATGCCGGCGCGGAACAGCGCCTCGCAGACATAGATGTTGCCCAGGCCGGCAACCGTGCGCTGGTCCAGCAGCGCCGCCTTCACCGGCGTGCGCCGTCCGGCCAGCGCGGCCGACAGCACCGCGGGGGTGAAGCCCGCCTCCAGCGGCTCCGGCCCCAGCCCGGCGAGCAGGCGGTGCGCATCCTCCGCCGCCGTCGCCACCAGATCGACCGAGCCGAAGCGGCGCGGATCGACGAAGCCGACGGTCCAGCCATCCTCGGTCTCCAGCCGCAGATGCTCGTGCGCGGCGGGCGGCGCGCTGCCGGTGGGCGCCAGCACCATGCGGCCGGACATGCCCAGATGGATCAGCACGCTGTCCCCGCCGTCCAGCCGCATCAGGATGTATTTGGCGCGGCGGCGGAACCCGGTGACGCGCGCGCCGGTCAGCCGCGCCGCCAGGCCGGCGGGGAACGCCCAGCGCATGTCCGGCCGCGCGATCGCGGCGCGGCGCAGCCGCCGCCCCAGCAGGCGGGCGCTCAGCCCGCGCATCACCGTCTCGACCTCGGGGAGTTCCGGCATGGCAGGTGGACAGGCTATAGGTCGCATCCATGAGCGACAACCCCGCGCCGGCAACCGTCGATTTCGGCTATCGCCAGGTGGCGCCCGAGGACAAGCGCGGGCTGGTGCGCGCGGTGTTCGCAAGCGTCGCCCCCCGCTACGACCTGATGAACGACCTGATGTCGCTCGGCGTGCACCGCGCCTGGAAGCGCCGCTTCGTCACCGCCCTCGATCCGCGGCCCGGCCGCACCTTGCTCGACCTCGCCGGCGGCACCGGGGATATCAGCTTCGGCTGGCTCGGCCGCGGCGGCGGGGCGGCGGTGCTGTCGGACATCAACCCCGCCATGCTCGCGGTCGGGCGGGACCGGGCGACCGCCCGCGGCCTGCTCGCCAACCTGTCCTTCCTGGTCGCCGATGCCGAACACCTGCCGCTGCCGGACCGCAGCGCCGACGTGGTGTCGATCGCCTTCG
>JAKAZX010000251.1 GCA_021826485.1 Pseudomonadota bacterium
AGAATGCGCGGGTGCTGTACCGCGGGATGCGCGACATCGGCCTGACGCCGTGCCTGGCGGAGGAAGTGCAGGGGCCGATCGTGCTGAACGTGCTGGCGCCGGACGATCCGGCCTGGTCGCTCGCCGGCTTCGTCGCGGCGCTGAAGGCGCGCGGCTATCTGATCAGCAATTTCTACAACACCGAGGCGCCGAGCTTCCGCGTCGGCTGCATCGGCGCGATCGGCCCGGACGACATGCGCGGCTTCATCGCCGCGGCGGATGCGGTGCTGGTGACACTGGACATCCGCAACCGCCGCCCCGCAGGATAACCCGGGGCCGGAAGGACAGACGGGATGGCGAGCGATCTGGACATCGCGCGGTCGGTGGCGCTGCGCCCGATTGCCGAGATCGGGGAGCGTGCGGGCATCCCCGCCGACGCCCTGCTGCCCTACGGGCGGTTCAAGGCGAAGGTCGATTTCGATTTCGTCCGCGCCGCGGAAGCGCGGCCGGATGGCGCGCTGGTGCTGGTGACCGGCATCAACCCCACCGCCGCCGGGGAAGGCAAGACGACCACCACGATCGGCCTCGGCGATGCGCTGAACGCCGCCGGCCGGCGCACCATGATCTGCCTTCGCGAACCGAGTCTCGGCCCGTGCTTCGGCATGAAGGGCGGGGCGACCGGCGGCGGGCTGGCGCAGGTGGCGCCGATGGACGAGATCAACCTGCACTTCACCGGCGACTTCCACGCCATCACCGCCGCCAACAACCTGCTGGCCGCGCTGATCGACAATCACCTGTACTGGGGCAACCGCATCGGCCTCGATCCGCGGCGGATGACATGGCGCCGCTGCCTCGACATCAACGACCGCGCGCTGCGCAACATGGTGATCGGCCTCGGCGGGCCGGCGCATGGCGTGCCGCGGGAAGACGGGTTCGACATCACCGTCGCCTCCGAGGTGATGGCGGTGTTCTGCCTGGCGCGCGACCTGGACGATCTGCACGCGCGGCTCGGCCGCATCGTGATCGGCGCGCGCGCCGACGGGACGCTGGTGCGGGCCGCAGAACTGGATGCGGCCGGCGCGATGGCGGCGCTGCTACGCGATGCGCTGATGCCCAATCTGGTGCAGACGCTCGCCGGCTCGCCGGCGCTGGTGCATGGCGGGCCGTTCGCCAACATCGCGCATGGCTGCAACTCCGTCATCGCGACGCGGCTCGGGCTGAAGCTCGCCGACGTGGTGGTGACGGAAGCCGGGTTCGGCGCCGATCTCGGCGGCGAGAAATTCCTCGACATCAAGTGCCGGCTTGCCCGCTTGCGGCCGGCCTGCGCGGTCGTCGTCGCCACCGTGCGGGCGCTGAAGCTGCAGGGCGGCATCGCCAAGTCGGCACTCGACCGCGAGGATGTCGCGGCGGTCGCGCGCGGCGTCGCCAATCTGGCGCGGCATGTCGAGAACATGGGCAAGTTCGGCCTGCCGGTGGTGGTGGCACTGAACCGCTTCACCTCCGACACCGCGGCGGAGATCGCGGCGGTCGAGGCGGCGATGGCGCCGCTCGGCGTCGCCGCGGTGCTGTGCACGCACTGGTCCGACGGCGCCGCGGGGGCGGCGGCGCTGGCGGACCATGTGATGCGGCTGATCGACGGCGGCACCGCCGCGTTCCGCCCGCTCTATGCCGACGCGATGCCGCTCGCGGCGAAGATCGAGACGGTCGCGCGGGAAATCTACCGCGCCGCGGCGGTGACGATCCCGCCGGCGGCGATGCGCCGGCTGGCCGCCTGGGAACAGGCGGGCTTCGCCGATGCGCCGGTGTGCATCGCCAAGACGCAGTACAGTTTCAGCGCCGACCCGACGCTGCTCGGCGCGCCGGAGGGGCACGTGCTGCCGGTGCGCGATGTGCGGCTGTCGGCGGGCGCGGGGTTCGTGGTGGCGCTGGCGGGCGACATCCGCTCCATGCCGGGCCTGCCGCGCCATCCCGCCGCCGCCGCCATCGGCCTCGACGCCGACGGCGAAATCACCGGCCTGTTCTGACGCCGATCAGTCGTCGTAGGCGACCAGCGATTCGAACGGCACGTCCAGCCGGCTGCGGCCGTTCAGAAAGGTGAGTTCGATCAGCGCCGCGGCGGCCGGCACCACGGCGCCGACCTCGCGCAGCAGCGCGATCCCCGCCGCCATCGTGCCGCCGGTTGCCAGCAGGTCGTCCACGATCACCACCCGCTGCCCGGGTTCCACCGCATCGGCCTGAATCTCGATCCGGTCGGTGCCGTATTCCAGTGCATAGTCGTGGCCGACCGTCCCACCCGGCAGCTTGCCGCGCTTGCGCAGCATGATGAAGCCGCAGCCGAGCTTAAGCGCCAGCGGCGCGGCCATCAGGAAGCCGCGCGATTCCAGGCCCGCCAGCAGGTCCGGCTGATAGGCGCGGACCGCCTTGGCCATCCGGCCCATCGCCACCTGCCACGCATCGGCGTGCCGCAGCAGCGTGGCGATGTCGTAGAACAGGATGCCGGGCTTGGGAAAATCCGGGATGGCCCGGATGTGGTCCTTCAGATCCATCAGGGGCCGTCCGTCAGCGGATGGGAATGGTCGGAGTGAGAGGATTCGAACCTCCGGCCCCTGCGTCCCGAACACAGTGCTCTACCAGGCTGAGCTACACTCCGACACGGGCGCGGCATATAGCGCCGGCGCCGCCGCGCCACAAGCGCATCACAGCAGCGCGGAGCTGCCGGCCGCCGGGGCGGTCCCCAGCTCCTCCAGCCGCGCCAGCAGCGCCGGGACGCCGGCCACCGCCTCGAAGAAATTATGCGCCTCGGCCGGCGCGAACCCGTCATCCACCGCGCCCCGGATCAGCGCCAGCAGCGCCACGGCCGACCCCTCGACATCGCAGATCAGGATCGGCTTGTCGTGCAGGCGCAACTGCCGCCAGGTGAGAATCTCGAAGGTCTCGTCGAACGTGCCGAGGCCGCCGGGAAAGGAGACGAAGGCGTCGGCGAGGTCGAACATGCGGCGCTTGCGGGTGTGCATGCTGTCGGTGACGATCAGCTCGTCCACCCCCTGATGTGCCACCTCCCATTGCTGGAGGAAGTCGGGGATCACGCCGATGACATGGCCGCCGGCGGCGAGCGTGGCGTCGGCGACGGCCCCCATCAGCCCGACCCGGCCGCCGCCATAGATCAGGCGGATGCCGGCCGCGGCCAGCCCGCGCCCGAGTTCGGTCGCGGCGGCGGCATAGGCGGGCAGCCCCCCGGCCCTGGACCCGCAGAAGACGGCGACGGAGCGGATGGCGGGCATGCTGGTCCTTTCGTGCGGGCGGCCGGGCGCCCGCCGGTGTGTCCGCCCGGCGGAGCGGCCGCAAGGCCCGCCACGCAATTTTTTTGCCGTCCGGCGGTTGCGGCCCGGACGGCGGCATCATCTTCTAGGCGGGTCGGCAAAACATGGAGGCGACGGCAATGCGGCAGGCGACGCGGGCGGCGATGCTGGGGGGTGTTCTGGCACTGGCGGGGGTGGTGGCGGTCATGGCCGCCACGCCGGAGCAGGTGATCGCCGAGCGGCGCGCCGGCTACAAGCACATGGGCGACAATTTCAAGGCGATGAAGGACGCGATCGACGCCGGCAGCGATGTCAAGCCGCTGGCGGTCCGCGCCGCCGAGATCGAATCCTGGGCAAAGCAGATTCCCACCATGTTCCCGCCCGGCACCGAGACCGGCGGCGGCACCCATGCGCGGCCCGAGGTCTGGTCCGACCGCGCCGGGTTCGAGAAGCATGCCGGCGAACTCCAGCAGGCGGCGCAGAAACTGGAGGCCACCGCCCAGTCCGGCGACAAGGCGGCGTTCGCCGCGCAGTGGAAGGCGACCGCGCAGGTCTGCGGCGCCTGCCATCAGACCTACCGCTACAAGCTCTCCTGATCCTCAGACCCGCGTCGCCACCACCACCGCCACCGCCGCCGCCAGGGCGAACAGCAGCAGGGCGAGCAGCGAGCTCGCCATGCGCGGGGCGCGGGTGGCGGCGGGCAGGCGCTTCTTGCCGGTGAGCATCGGCCGCACCAGGTCGTGCCGCTTGACCACGGCATAGAGCACGATCGCCAGCACGTGCAGGCCGACCGCAACGATCAGCAGCAGCTTGGTGGTCGCGTGGATCACCGTCAGCAGGTCGCTGGCGTGCTCGCCGACATGGCGGGCCAGTGGCCCCTCATAGACGCCGAGGCCGTCATTGGCGCCGAGTCCGCTGCCCAGTTCGACGCCGATCAGCAGCAGCATGACCAGCACCATCCAGCCGCCGGCCGCATTGTGCCCGACCTGGGTATCCGGCTCGCGCACGCGGAACGTCGCCAGATGGCGCAGCCCGGCCAGCGGGCTGGTCAGGAACCGGCCGAAGCGCGCGGTGTCGCTGCCGACGAAGCCCCAGGCGATGCGGAACAGGAACAGCGCCAGCACGGCGTAGCCAAGCCGCAGATGCCAGTCCATCCAGCCCAGTTCTGCGGCAAGGAAACATGCCGGCAGCAACACGACGAGCAGCCAGTGGAACAGGCGCGTGGGGGCGTCCCAGACGCGCATGGGAAGAAGGAACTGGGTCTGGCGGGCACGCCGCGCCATCGGAAACTCCTGTCGTAAGGCTTCGCCGCCCCCACCTTGCCGTGCCTGCCGCCGCCGCGCGACCCCCCGCGGCGCGGCGGCAGCCTGTCCCGGCCGTTGCACAGATGGTGACGTGATCGTGATGGCGTGCATTGCAGACCTTCACCCGACTGCCTAGTGTCGAGGCATGTCGGAGATCGGTTCGCCTCCGCGCCGACCGAACGCCGCGCGCCCGGCACTGCTCGGGCTGGTGGTGGTCGTCGGCCTGGGCGGCGTTGCGTGGTATGCATTTCGATCAGGCAACGGTGCGCCCGCCGCGCCGTCCGCCCTGCCGCCGCGCGTGACCGACGCCGCCACCGCGCCCGCGCCGGTGACGCCGCCGCCGGCAGCGCGGACCGAGGCGGACGTGACCGCGGCCCCTGCCGCGGCGGCGGCGGGCGGCGGGCAGGACACGACTGCCCCGGCAAAGCCGGCGCCGGAGCAGCGGCCGAGCTTCGACATCGTGCGGGTCTCCCCCGCCGGCTCCGCCGTCGTCGCCGGCCGCGCCGCCCCGCATGCCGAGGTGGCACTGCTCGACAACGGGCAGGAGATCGCCCGCGGCAAGGCGGATGACAGCGGACAGTTCGTCGTCATCCCCGACAAGCCGCTGCCCGCCGGCGGGCAGGAACTGGCGCTGCAATCCGAACAGCCGGGCCAGGCCCCGGTGCAGGGCGACACCCCGGCACTGCTGGTGGTGCCGGAGCGCAAGGACGGCAGCGCCGGCGCCACAGCTCCCGCCGCCCCGGCGAAGGATGTCGTGGCGGCGGCGGATGCCACGCCGGCCAGGGACGGCGCGCCACCCTCGGGCGCGGTCGCGGTGCTGGCGCCGCCCGATGCCGCGCCGCGCCTGCTGGCCGTGCCCGCCGGCCCGGCGGGGGCGGCGAAGGGGCAGGTCGCGCTGCGGGTGGTGGACTACGATGCCCACGGCGACATCCGCTTCGCCGGCACCGCGGCGCCGGGCGCGACGGTACGGCTCTATATCGACAACCAAGCGGTCGGCGATACGGTCGCCGATGCCGCGGGGAACTGGGGCATGGTGCCCGACCGGCCGGTGCAGGCGGGGGACCACCGGCTGCGCGCCGACGAGGTGGGGGCGCGCGGGCAGGTGATGTCGCGCGCCGAACTGCCGTTCCAGCGCGCCGCCTTCACCGCCGACACCCCGCGCGAGGGGCAGGTGGTGGTGCAGCCGCGCCAGTCGCTGTGGCGCATCGCCCGCCACGTCTATGGCCAGGGCGTGCGCTACACCCTGATCTACGAGGCGAACCGCGACCAGATCCGCAATCCCGACCTGATCTATCCCGGGCAGATCTTCGCGCTGCCGGCGGCGAAATAGCCGCGGGCTTGCCGCCTCCCGCGGGAGCAACCATAAGCGGCCGTTCGCTCAAGGCTCTGCGATGGCTCTCGCCGCCACGACCCGCCTGATCTTCGCGCCACCGCACCCCGCCGGGCGCCCGTTCCTGATCGGGGCGGCGATCGTGTTCCTGCTCGGCCTGCTGGTCGCCGGCTGGCTCGCCTGGATCGCGCTGCTGTTCGGCCTG
>JAKAZX010000252.1 GCA_021826485.1 Pseudomonadota bacterium
CGGCGATCGACAGCAGGATCAGCGCCGCCGCGCCGATCAGCACCGGGCGGGGGAACGTGTCGCGATACGGGGCGCTGGCCATGTGCATGCGCCCCGCTCAGGCCGCCGCCGCGGCGGCCGCGGCGGGCAGGGGGGCCGCGTGCGGTGCCGGGGCCGGCTGCACGGCGATCTCCGCCGAGGCCGCCAGCGCGCGGGCCAGCGCCTGCGCCGGCCGCGCCGCGTCAGGCAGGGCGCGCAGCATTGGCCGCGGCCGGCTGAAATGCCAGGGCTGCACATGCGGCCACAGAATGAACCAGGAGGCGCGCGCCTCGCCGTCCAGCGTCAGCGCGATGTCGCCGGCGGTGCCCCGCCCCTGGCGCACATCCGCCGCGCCGATGCGGGCGAACGGCAGGTTCACCGACATGGGCAGCGCGATGCCGCAGCGAATCACCACGCGGCGCGACGTGACCGTATAGGTCGTCGTGCGTGCCACCCCCCAGGCATACAGGCCGAGCAGCACGAGCGGCAGCAGCGCGAGCCCCGTCAGCTTCCCCGCGGCAATCGCCAGTTCCGCCGCGCCGGTCCCGCGAGCCAGCGAACTCGCGACGTACCAGGCCAGCAGGATGGCGAAATAGGCCGCGACCTTCGGCAGATGCAGCGCCCCCAGCGCCAGTCCGCGCGCGTCCGGCGCGCCCTGCCACAGCACACGCTCCCCCGCCGGCAACGAGGCGGGCAGGGCACCGGCCGGCCGGCGCGGCGCGGTCACAGCAGTGGCTCCGCGCGGGCGGGCGTCGCATAGAGCGTGCCGCCGGCATAGTAGGCGCAGATGCGATCCTCCTCGCGCAGCGTCACCGAATCGGCGTTGCGCAGCGCCGGCACGTCGGCGAAGTGCTCAGCGAGGATGGCGCTGACACGCACTTCACGGGTCTTGGCCGACAGCGCGGCGAAGGGCATGGGCAGCAGCACCGTGCGCGGGGCGAGCGGCGCGGCCAACGCGACCTCGATGTAGCGCAGAATCACTTCGGAGCGGTCGATCCAGGCCTCCACCACGCTGCCCGCGGCGGTGCCGTCGGCGCCGAGCACGGTCCAGCCGATCAGGTCCGGATCCTCGGTGGCCAGGAAGAAATCCGGTGCCGCGCGCAGCGGCACGATCTTCGGCCTGCCGTCATCGAAGCAGGTGTCCGGCTCGTCGGCGCGCGCCGCGAAGGCGGCCGGGCCGATCGCGTCCTGCATGCCGTTGCCGAGCGGCACCAGCGGTGCGCCCGGCCACGCGCCGGTCGGCACGCCGCGCACTTCTTCCGGGGGCTCGTGGCGCGGCGCCAGCACCTCGTGCCCGCTGGCGAGCCGGAAGACCTTGGGCTCCGGTACCGGCGGGAAACCCTCGACGCTGATATGCGCCGAGCGGTCGGAGATCAGCGGGTAGCCTTCCCGCTTGTTCTCCCGGTGCAGGTAGTAGAGCACGCCTGCAAAGAACAGCCAGAACGCATAGAGCGTGAGCTGGGCCACGTCGAGATGGGAGGTGATGGCGCCGGTCTGCATGGGAACCTCGACTGTCAGCGAGCGAATGGAGTGGCGGAGCCTTGGGCGAAGTGGGCGGACGGTGGTGCGTGCCGCACCAGCGGCCCGATCGCGACCAGAGTGGCGAACAGCAGCACGAGTTCGATCTGATAGACGGCAAGGTAGCCGGTGGCCGGGCCGGCCAGGACCGGGCCGAGCGCCCCGCGCAGCGCGAGCGCGCCGACGCCGTCGCGGATCAGCCCGCCCGCCGCCACCGCGAGACCTGCGGCCGAGGCCTGCACCGCACCCCAGATGCCCAGCGCCAGCCCGACCTGCCCGCGCGGCGCCATCGCCATCGCCGCGGTCAGCGTGCAGTGGCCGAACAGCCCGGCGCCGAACCCGATCAGCGCCACACCCAGCCCGAACAGCAGCAAGGACGCGAGCGGGGCCGCAAACGTCAGGCTGCAGAACGCCGCCAGCCCGACCAGCGCGCCGGTGGCCGCCAGCCGGTAGGGATCGGCCCCGCGCCCCAGGATGCGGGCGGCGACGACGAATCCCGTCAGGCCGCCGATCGCCAGCAGCGCCGTGAAGGCGGTGGTGGCGCCGACCGGCAGATGCAGCACCTGCCCGCCATAGGGTTCCAGCAGGATGTCCTGCATCGAGAAGGCGACGGTGCCGAGGCCGAGGGCTGCCAGCCGCCGGCGCGATCCCCGCCCACGGTCGAATTCCTGCCATGCCTCGGCGAAGCGCGGGCGATGGCGATCGGGGGCGGTAAGCGCGGGATTGCGCGCCTCCTGCTTCCAGAGGGCGACGCCGTTCAGCACCATCGTCGCCAGGGCCGAGCCCTGGATCACCTGGATCAGCCGCAGCTCGCTGAACGGCGACAGCAGCACGCCGAACAGCAGCGCGCTGCCCATCATGCCCAGCAGCAGCATCACGAACAGCAGCGCCACCACCTTCGGCTGCGCCGTCGGCGGTGCGAGGTCGGTGGCGAGCGCCAGGCCGACCGTCTGCGTCGTGTGCAGCCCGGCGCCGACCAGCAGGAACGCGAGCGCCGCGCCAACCTGCCCGATCGCGACTGGCCCGTGGGTGTCGCCCGACAGCACGATCAGCGCAAACGGCATGATGGCAAGGCCGCCGAACTGGACCAGCGTGCCCATCCACAGATACGGCACGCGCCGCCAGCCCAGCACCGAGCGGTGCATGTCGGAACGGTGGCCGATCACCGCGCGGAACGGCGCGAACACCAGCGGCAGCGACACCATGCCCGCGACCAGCCAGGCCGGCACCCCGAGTTCGACGATCATCACCCGGTTCAGCGTCCCGATCAGCAGCACGACCGCCATGCCCACCGATACCTGGAACAGCGACAGCCGCAACAACCTGGGCAGCGGCAGCTCGGCCGTGCCGGCATCGGCGAACGGCAGCAGGGCGGGCGTCAGTCCGCTCCACCGTCGCGCCACCGCATCATTGAGCCGGCGGGCGCGCACGCCGACGGTGCCGAGCGGCAGGTGCGGCGCGGCCCTCATCGGACCATCAGCTCCATTGCCTGCGACATGTAGAAGCCGCTGTCGATCCGCTGCGTGCGGCCGATCGCCCAACCCTTGAGTGCGGCGCTGCGCGCGATCTCTGCCGCCAACGCAGTCTGCGCCACCGGCTCGATCGCCGGCGCCCGGTTGCCGCGCGGGAACAGCCGCCCGACCGCGTGCATCGCGGCGAGCAACGGCGTACGCGGCGCAAAGGTGAAGGCGAGCGATCCGGACGTGCGCTCGGCAAGCGTCGCGATCGCGCGCACTGCATCGGCGGCCTGATAGTGGATCAGCGAGTCCATGCAGACCACGTGATCGAAGCGTCCGAGCGCCGCATCGAGCATGTCGCCGGCCCGGAAGTCCACCGCGCCGCCGACACGCGGCGCGGCATGGCGCTCGCGCGCGATGCCGATCAGCGTCGGCGACAGATCGACGGCCAGAACCTCGGCGCCCCGCTCGGCGAGCAGGGATGCCAGCACGCCCGTGCCACAGCCGGCGTCCAGGATGCGGCGGCCACGCAGGTCGCCCGGCAGCCATGCCAGCAGCACCGCCCGCATCCGCTCCCGTCCGGCCCGGACGGTGGCGCGGATGCCGCTGACCGGAACGTCCGAGGTCAGGCGCGCCCAGGCATCGACCGCCGTGCGGTCGAAATATGTCGCGATCTGCCCGCGCCGGGCGAGGTAGCTTGTGGTCTGCATCAGTCGAATCCCAGCAGGTCGAAAATCTCGCGGTCCTTCAGCGGCGTGCCGTTCAGCGGTTCGGCGCCGTCCCACAGCCGCCTGGCCAGCGCCATGTATTCCGCCTGCACCGCCTCCAGCTCCGGCGACGGCTCCATCTCGAACAACGTGGACTTTTTCAGGCGGCTGCGCCGGATCACGTCCAGGTCGGGGAAGCGCGCCAGAGTCGAAAGGCCGGCAGCAGCATTGAAGCGGTCGATCTGGTCGGTGGCCGCGCTGCGGTTTGCGATCACGCCGCCAAGTCGCACGTCGTAATTGCGCGCCTTCGCCTGGATCGCCGCGACGATACGGTTCATCGCGAAGATCGAGTCGAAATCGTTGGCCGCGACGATCAGTGCGCGGTCCGCATGCTGCAGCGGCGCGGCGAACCCGCCGCACACCACGTCCCCCAGCACGTCGAACACCACGACGTCGGTATCCTCCAGCAGATGATGCTCGCGCAGCAGCTTCACCGTCTGACCCACCACGTAGCCGCCGCATCCGGTGCCGGCCGGCGGGCCGCCTGCCTCGACACAGAGCACGCCCGCATAGCCCTCGAAGATGAAATCCTCCGGCCGCAACTCCTCGGGGTGGAAGTTCACGCTTTCCAGCACGTCGATCACCGTCGGCACCAGCCGCTTGGTCAGCGTGAAGGTGCTGTCGTGCTTCGGGTCGCAGCCGATCTGCAACACCCGCTTGCCGAGCCTGGCGAACGCCACCGACAGGTTGGAAGACGTCGTGCTCTTGCCGATGCCGCCCTTGCCGTAGACGGCGAACACGCGGGCGGTACCGAGCTGCTTCACCGGCTCGGGGTGCACCTGCACGCTGCCCTCGCCATCCTCCGGCGGCCGGCGGGATCGCATCCTCGCGTTCATGCCGCCATCTCCGTGCCGACGCCTTCCAACCGATCTTCCAGTTCGTCGCTCGCGTGGCGCAGCGCGTCCAGCGTGGCGGCGTCGGGCTGCCAGTAGCGACGTTCCTGCGCTTCGATCAGCCGCTGCGCGATCTTGGTCGATGCACAGGGATTGAGGCGGGCCAGTCGTTCGCGCATGTCAGCATCCAGGATGTAGGTTTCCGCAAGCCGCTGATAGACCCACGGCGATACTTCGCCCGTGGTCGCCGACCAGCCGAGCGTGTTGGCGACATGCGCGCCGATCTCGCGCACGCCCTCGTAGCCGTGCTTCAGCAGCGGTTCGTACCAGTTCGGGTTAAGCGTCCGCGTGCGCGTTTCCAGCGCAACCTGCTCGGCGAGCGTGCGCACCGCGCCGTCGCCGCGCGTCTGGTCGCCGATATAGACATTCGCCGCGGCGCCGCCGCGCGCACGGCGCACCGCCCGGCTGATGCCGCCGAGCGTGTCGAAATAGTGATCGACCGTGGTCACCCCGAGCTCGATCGAGTCGAGGTTCTGATAGGTCACGTCCACCGACTTCAGGACATGCGCGAGCAGACGGTCGTGCCGCGCCGGGGCGCCGGCGACGCCATAGGCGAATCCCTTCCGCGCCACGAAGGCGTCGGCGAGTTCGTCCTCCTCCTGCCACGCGCCACCGGCAACCATGTGGTTGACGTTGCTGCCATAGGCGCCGTCGGCATTGCCGAACACGCGCAGGGCGGCCGCCGCGATGTCGCCGCCATGCTCGGCCTGATAGTCCAGCGCATGGCGGCGGATGCAGTTGTCCGCCGCGGGCTCGTCGGCCTCCGCGGCCAGCAGCACGGCTTCGGCCAGCAGCTTCATCTGCAACGGCAGCAGGTCGCGGAAAATGCCCGAGACGGTCAGCACGATGTCGATGCGCGGACGGCCGAGCTTCGTCAGCGGGATCAGCCGTGCGCCGGCGACCCGGCCATAGCTGTCGCAGCGCGGCTCCGCACCCACCAGCCAGAGCGCCTGGGCAATCGGAATGCCGTCGGTCTTGAGGTTGTCGGTGCCCCACAGCACCATCGCGATCGTTTCCGGCAACTTCGCGCCGCCCCTGGCATGGCGGGCCAGCAGCAGCTCCGCCTGGCGGGCGCCTTCGCGCAGCGCGAACGTGCTGGGCACGCGGAACGGGTCGAACCCGTGCAGATTGCGTCCGGTCGGCAGCACCGCCGGCGTCCGCAGCAGGTCGCCGCCGGGCGCGGGCCGCACATAACCGGCATCGAGCGCATGGACGATCGCGGGAAGTTCGTGATCGCAGGCCAGCAGCGCATCCGTCTCGGCCCGGCAGCCCGGTTCGTGCAAACCGGCGGCGTCGAGCATGCCCGCGCGCTGCCCGGCATCGGCAGGTTCGCCAATGACATGCAGCCCGTGCGGGATCAGCGTCGATTCCAGCTCATGCACGGCCGCGATCAGCGCGGCGATCTTCGCCTCGGCGGGCGGGGTCCAGCGCGGTTCAGCGGCCGCCAGATCGAGCGCCGCG
>JAKAZX010000253.1 GCA_021826485.1 Pseudomonadota bacterium
GTTTCGCGACGGCGGGCTGCGAATCGTCCACGCCTTCGGCCGCACGACGCGCAGGCCGCCCGTCCACATCGTCGGGATCGACAATGTGGCTGCCGGTCGGTTCGCCGCACAAACCCTGATCGCCCGCGGCTATCGCCGCCTCGGCGTTCTGGGGGGACCGCAGACTGCGACGTCCACGCAGGATCGTGTCACCGGATTTCTGAGTGAGGTCGCTGACGCCGGCCTACCGCCGCCCCGCATCGGGTATGCCGGCGCCTACTCCTACGACGCGGGGCGGGATGCGATCTCGACATTCCTGCGCGACGACAGGCTTGAGGCGATCTTCTGCGGCGACGACCTGATCTGCATGGGCGCCATGGACGGTGCCCGCGCAGCCGGCCTTCGCGTGCCCGGCAATATCGGCTTCCTGGGCTTCAACGACATGACGATGGCGAAGTGGGCGCCCTACAATCTCACGACGGTGCGGCAGCCCATCGACGACATCATCCGGCGCTCGGTGGAATTGATGCTCGAACTGGTCGAGAATGACGACGTTCGGCCGAGTGCCACCATTTTTTCCTGCTCCATCATCGAGCGCACGACGCTTCGTCCGCCGCTTGCCCAGGCCGCCAGAGCGCGGCGATGATGTCGCGCGCTGCCGCCCTGAGCGTCGTCGCCGTCGCGGCGAGAATTTCGATGCGATCGTAAGTCCCGGGATTCGCCTCAAGATGGGCGCGCAGGGCGCTGCCGAACGCCATGCGCAGCTCCGTCCCGATGTTGAACTTGGCAACACGGCATTCCTGGGCCAGCCGGCGCCGCATCTCCCACGGAATGCCGCTGCCGCCGTGCAGCACCAGCGGAACCCGGGTTACCGCCGTGATCGCCGCAACCACGGGAAGATCGATGCGCGTCACCTTCGCCTCCGAAAGATGGATGTTGCCGGCGGAGACGGCAAGCGCGTCGACACCCGTCTCACGCGCGAACCGCGCTGCCTCGCCGGGATCGGAGGCACGCGATGCCGCGCCGTGGGAATAGCCGACGACCCCGACCTCGCCCTCCACCGAGATGCCTGCGGCATGCGCCTCCTCGACGACTGCGGCTGTCAGCGCGATGTTTTCGTCGAGCGGCAGATTGGAGCCGTCGATCATCACCGAGGTGAAGCCACAGTCCAATGCGGCCGAACATTCGTCCCGCGTCCTCGCGTGGTCGATATGGCAGACCACCGGAACCGAAGCGGCGTCCGCAAGCATTCGGAACATGCGTCCCAGAATGGGTGTCGGCGTATGACGCCTGCAACCCGGCCCGGCCTGGAGGATGACCGGTACCCCCGCCTCCTCCGCCGCTTCGACATAGGCGCGCGCATCCTCCCAGCCGAGCACGACAAGACCCGCGACGGCGCGTCGCTCGGCAGCCGCCTGGTCCAGGACCTGCGCGAGCGAGGCGGCTGTCACCGGAACTTCGCGATCATGTCTTTGATTCCGGGGATCACGTCGATCTGGTACGCATGGGTAGGTTGGAAATACTGGATGAGCGGTCTCTGACTCAAGCCGCCCAGCACGGTAAAGTAGTACATCTCATAGCCCGGCGCCACGACGCAGGGATGATAGCCCTTGTCGATCACGAGCGTCGATCCGTCGGTAAGGTGAAACGCCTCGCCGGTCCTCCCGTCCTCCCTCTGCAGCAACTGCAAGCCGAAGCCGTGCTTCGGACGGAAGCGGAAATTGTACGTCTCGTCATGCCGCGTCTCGATCGGCGGCCGGTCGTCATCGTGCTTGTGCGGCGGGAAGCCCGACCAGCCGCCCTGCCCCACCGTGAACAATTCCGACACGAGCAGCCGCCCCACCCGCTCGCGATGCCTGGCGCCGAGAATATGCTTGATCTTGCGGTGCGTTTTGGTGTCGTCGGAGCCATATTGCACGAGATCGAGATCATCCGGGCGCACCACGAATGGTGCAAGCGGCGTGTCGAAACGCGCGCCGGCGACGAAGACCTCCGCCGTCGCCGAGACGCAGATGAGCCGCGTGCTCGCGCCCGATGGCACGTAAACCCCTTCCGGCTCGCCGTCCCAGACGTCCACGCCGCGGTGGCCGATGTTCTCGAAGCGCCCCCCCTCGATCTCCACATCCACCGTGCCGGTTGCCGGCACGACGCAGGTTTCGTACCCGGGCGTCCGATAGTCGAAGGACTGTCCGCGGCCAAGCTTCACGACATTGAAGTAGTTCAGCGGCACGCGCGGATCGTCGACATCGACGACGGGCCGGTTGGCGTTGTCGTATGGCGGAATATGCATGGCAGTGCCCCTTAGAGGGAGGACGACATTGCGCGAGCGGCCAGAAAGCTGTCGAGTTCCGCGGCGGTGGGCGACGCCGGCGCGCAGCCGACGCGCGTCACCACGATGGCGGCAGCGGCCGCGCCGCGCCGGACACTCGCCGCCAGATCCAGGCCAAGCGCTAGCCCTGTCGCAAATCCGGCCAGAAATGCATCGCCGGCACCGGTCGGCTTCAAGGCTTCGACGGGGAAGGCGTCCGTCTGGAACACCGCAGAACCGGCGAAAGTGCGGGCTCCGCGCGCGCCCATTTTGTAGACGACGGCGTCCACGCCCTCGGCGAGTTGGCGCGCAAGCAACTCTCCGTCGCCGCCATCGGCCATCACAGCGAATTCCTCGTCATTGCCGACCACGATGTCGCACCCCTCGGCGAAGTGCCGATACACCGCCGCCGCTTCGCGATCGCCCGTCCAGGAATAGGGGCGGTAATCCACGTCGAAGATCACCGCCGCACCGGCGGCGCGCGCGCGCTCAGCGGCGAGGAATGTGGCAGTGCGCGAGGGATCGGCGGCGAGCGCGGTGCCGGTGACGATCAATCCACCGAAGGATGCGAAGGAGACTGCCTCCACGTCCACCGCATTCAGTTCAAAATCCGCTGCACCGTTCCGATAGATAACCGATTGCGTGTCGTCGTTCCGTGTGGCGACGACCGCGAGCGAGGTTCGGGCGCCGTCGCTCACGACGCGCGTGTGCGCCGTGCCGACGCCGTAGCACGCGAGCTCGTTGGCAACAAAGCGACCCACCGCGTCGTCCGACACCACGCTGAGCAGTGCGGCCGCTCCGCCAAGCCTGGCGATACCGGCCGCGATATTCGCCGCCGAGCCACCCAAGGCAGGAACGAAATTCCGAGCCGCTTCGACCCGCGTTCCGGGCGGATCGGCGTAGAAGTCAAGGCCGGCGCGCCCGAGCACGATCCAGCGGTTGGAAGAGATGCGCGGTACCAACGCTCAGATGCCCGGACGCTGCGCCATGCGACCGCCTTCGGTCGCGCGCGTGGCTGCCACCACTGCTGGACGATCCGACACTTGCGGACCGCCGGTTTCCCACCAGGCATGCCCCTCCGTCGTCCAGCCGTCATGCGCATCGACCTTGAGGCTGATCACATAGGTGGTTCTGGCGGCTTTGGCGCGTGAAAGCGCGTCTCGGAGTTCGCTCAGCGAGCCAACCGTCTCGGCTGCGGCGCCGAGCGCCCGCGCATGGGCGGCAAAATCGACTGCAAACGGCGCTTCGACGTCACGACAATCCTTGATCAGATTGTTGTACGCCGCGTTGCCGGTTCCGACCTGAAGCTTATGGATGACAGCGAAGCCGCCATTGTCGCAGACGATGACGATCAGCTTCCTGCCGGTCAGAACCGACGAATAGAGGTCGGAGTTCATCATCAGATAGGACCCGTCGCCGACCAGGACGATGGTGTCCCGCTCAGGCTCGCTCTCGAACTGGGCGATGCGTGCGCCCCAGCCGCCGGCGATCTCGTAACCCATGCAGGAAAAGCCGAATTCGACATCCACCGTGCCGGGCGATTTGGTACGCCAGTTCGCGGTGACCTCGGCAGGCAGGCCACCGGCCGCGGTAACGATGCGGTCACGCTCATGGCACAGCGCGTTGACCACACCGATCACCTGCGCGTAGGACAGGTTCCGGTTCGCGCCGTTCGTCGTCACGGCGCTGACATTGTCGTCCACATAGGCATCCCAGGCACGCTTCTGCGCCGCAGTGAATTCGACCCACGGGGCGGGCGCACGATAGTCTGCCAGCACCGCGGTCAGCGAGGCCAGCGCCAGCCTTGCATCGGCAACCACCGGAAGCGCACGATGCTTGGCGGCGTCAAACCGCGCCGTATTGATTGCTATGATGCGCGCCTCGCGTGCAAAGGCCGTCCAGGACCCGGTGGTGAAATCCTGCAACCGTGTGCCGATGGCAAGGATCACGTCGGCGCGCGCGGCAAGCGCATTGGCGGAGTTGGATCCCGTGACGCCGATCGGGCCGGCATTGAGCGGTTCGGCATGGACGAGATTGGCGCGGCCGGCGATCGTCTCGACCACGGGAATGTCGTGCGCACGGGCGAATGCCACGAGTTCGGCGGTCGCCTTGGAATATTGAATACCTCCGCCAGCGATGATGAGCGGCCGCTCGGCACGCGAGAGGACCTGCGCCGCATCGGCGATGTCGCGCGGGTCGGGTGGAGGGCGGCGAATCCGGTGCGTACGCTCCTCGAAGAACGCGGCGGGGTAGTCGTAGGCCCACCCCTGCACATCTTGCGGCAGAGCGAGCAAGGCTGGCCCGCAATCCGACGGGTCCAGCAGGGTTGCCATCGCCTGCGGCATGGATTGCAGGACCTGCGCGGGATGGGTGATCCGGTCCCAGAAGCGCGTGACGGATTTGAACGCATCGGTCACACTCAGCGTCGGATCGCCGAAATGCTCCACCTGCTGCAGCACCGGGTCGGGCAGCCGCGTCACATAGCCGTCGCCGCACAGAAGCAGCAGCGGCAGACGGTTGGTGTGGGCGATGGCGGCCGATGTCACCATGTTCGACGTTCCCGGACCGGCGGACGCGGTGGCGAACATGAAGCGGCGGCGCAGCTTCTGCTTGGCGTAGGCCGTCGCCGCCATCGCCATCGACTGCTCGTTCTGGCCGCGCCAGAGCGGCAGTGCAGCGCGGTGCGCATACAACGCCTCGCCGAGGCAGATGACGTTGCCGTGACCGAATATGCCGAAGCCGCCGGCGCAAGCGCGCACCCGCTTGCCGTCGATCTCGATGAACTGCGACGCCAGATACCTGACCAGCGCCTGGGCCGCAGTCAGGCGGACGGTCGGAGTCGCGTGGTTCATGGCGCTCTGGCCCCTCTCTTGACGACGGAGCATAGTTTCGGTCTAACTTGAATGCAAGCGGTTGCAAACAGGAGGCGGTCCGTGCGCAGGATCGGCATCGGCATCGTCGGCGGGGGTTATATGGGCAAGGCCCATGCGGTGGCGATGAGCGCGGTCGGCGCAGTGTTCGACACGGCTCTGCGACCGTCGCTAGAAATGATCTGCACGACGACCGAAGGCGGTGCGGTGGAGAAGGCGCGAGCCTTCGGCTTCTGCAGATCCACCGCGAACTGGCGCACGCTCGTCGAGGCGCCCGAGGTCGAGGCGATCGTCATTGCCAGCCCGCAATCCACCCATCACGAGATCGCACTGGCGGCGATCGCACTCGGCAAGCCAGTCTTCTGCGAGAAGCCGCTCGGCATGAATGTCGCCGAGAGCCGGGAGATGACGGCGGCGGCCGAGGGCAAGGGCTGCGTCAACATGGTCGGCTTCAACTATATCCGCACCCCCGCTTCGCAGCTCGCACGGCGGATCGTCGCCTCCGGCGAGATCGGCGCCGTGACCTATTTCCGTGGCGAACATACCGAGGATTTTCTGGCCGATCCCGAAATCCCGGCGAGTTGGCGCACGCGGGATCGCTCGGCCGGCAACCTCGGCGATCTTGCGCCGCATCCGCTCAACGCGGCGATGGCACTGATGGGGCCGATCGTCGAGCTGATCGCGGAAGCCGAGACCGTCCACAAGCTCCGCCCCGGTGCCGACGCCGCTGAACTGGTCGGCAATGACGATCACGCGCAGATCATCTGCCGCTTCGCCAATGGCGTGCTCGGCGCGATCTATTCGAGCCGCATCGCGACCGGCCGCAAGATGGGCTATGCCTACGAAATCTTCGGCACCCAGGGTGCCATCCGGTTCGATCAGGAGGACCAGAATGCGCTCTGGCTGTACCGGGGAACCGGCGATCCGGCGCGGCGC
>JAKAZX010000254.1 GCA_021826485.1 Pseudomonadota bacterium
GACGTGCTGTCGATATTGAGATTGGGAACGCCGGTCACGGACGACGGATTGCCGATCGACAATGCGGCGGCGGTGACTTCGCCGCCGCCGGCGATGACCAATTGGCCGCCGCCGGCGATGGCCAGCGTGCCTCCCACGCTGATGCTGCCGGCCCCGGCCCCGACCAGTGTATTCTGCTGGACGTAGACCTGCGCGTTGCTGACGCCGTCGTCACCGATGTCGAGGTTGCCGGTGATCGACCACAGGCCGCCGGCCTGCACGGTGACGAAGCCCGAGGCCGCGGTGTTGCCGGCGACGACGGCGCTGGAATCGGACAGCGTTGCGTTGTCCTGGACCGTCAGGGAGCCGGTGCCGCCGATCAAAGTCTGATCCCCGCCGACCACCATCGAGTTGCTGGTCCAGGTGGAATCGTCGATCAGCAGTACACCGTCGGCGGTGCCGGAGACGCCGAGTTCGGTCAGGGTGCCGATGACCGAGGACGCATTGCTGGCAGTCAGCGTCACGCCATTGCTGTAGTCACCGATCAGGATGCTGCCGGCTTTCACATCCAGGGTCGCGCCGGTCAGTGACGCTCCGCCCTCGATGTCCAGCGTGTCGGTCAGCGTCATCCGCGCGCCGCTGGCCATGTCGAGCTTGCCGCCGCTGGACTGGAAGAACGTGCCTGCGGCAACGGTCGCGCCGGCCTGGACGGCGACGGCGCCGACCATCTGGAAGAAATCCGACCCGACGCTGAACGTGCCGGAGGGCGCGAAGGTCCCGCCCGGCGCGGCGAGCAGCACGGAGTTCGCCGCCTCGTTCGTCGCCGTCACCACGAAGGTGTCGGTGATGTTGGCGATGACGGCGAAATCGGCGGTGCCGGGGACGGCGCCGTCGCTCCAGTTGCCCGCCGTGCTCCAGTCCCCGGAAGTGCCGTTCTGCCAGACCGGATCGACGACGCTGGTGGTAAGCAGCACGCCGCCATGGCCATCGTTCGCGATAGTGAACTGGCCGGGGCCGAAGGTGGCGCCCAGCAGCGGCAACTCGACGGTGTGCACGCCATCGCTCAGGGTGGCCGTGTAACCGGTGCCGCTCATCGGCTCCAGGCTGGCGAAGTTGAGCGCGGTGAGGTCGATCGCATCGCCCGCCTGGAAGCCGAGGATGGCGCTGCCCAGCATGCCGGTCTGCGTCGAAACGACCGTGCCCGTATTGTCGATGAACGCAATCGCACCAGCCGAATCGGCACCGTTCAGCGTCAGCACGCCATGCTCGCCGACCAGCGACAGGCCGTTGCCGCCGAGCGCGGTGTTGACGGTCACGGCGCCCGCCAGCGCGACCAGTCCGCCGTTTTCGGTGAAGGTGCTGCCGAGGGTGCCGGTCACCTGCACCGTTCCGCCCGCTTCCGCCAGAATCACGCCCTCGCCGTCGAAGGAGGAGGAGGGTTGCAGAGCGATCGTGAGCATCGCCCCGGCGCCGTCGGCTGCCAGGGTGGCGCTGCTCTGCACCGTGCCGCTGATCTCGATCGTGCCGCTGCTGCCTCCGGTGACGATGACGGACGCCGGAATCTTCGTGCCGCCGGATCGGAAATTGCCGAACCCGCCGGAGGGGATGTTGTCCAGCGAGAGCACATTGCCGCTGCCCTCGATGGTGAAGGCGATGCCGGAGAGCGAAAGGTCGCCGGCATCGACGATGGTGCCGCCGTTGGTGAGCAGGGCGACGTCGCCGCCGCTGGGCGTGAGCGTGGTGCTGACGAAGCTGCCGGATTGTTCGATCAGCCAGTTGGCGGCGGTAGCGATGTCATTGGTATTGCTGCCGCCAAGCCACTTGAACGTGTTTCCGGACATTGCGGTGCCTACATGGTCGCTGACACGAGATTATCTTCGCGTTCAGATGCCGTCAAGGAATGGACCTGAAGGGCAACAAATATCCGTCACTTTGCCGGCGAACCGCAATGTCGGCCGCCGGCCCCGGCAGTGCCGCCGCGAACCCGCAGCGCCCGTCGCCCAGCCCGGCCCGGTCCAGGTCGGCCCGCCAGCGGTTGGACGCAAGGCGGGCGATGGTCTGGCCGCCCCGCACGACCTCCAGCATGACCGGGCTTCGCGGCGCCGTCTCGTCCAGCGCCCAGCCCTCCAGCACGGTCCGGGTCCCGGCGGCGGCGACGCGCTCGACATGCCCGCGCAGCGTCCCGGGCGGCAGGGCGGACGCGCTCGGCGGGGGCAGCAGGGCGGCGAGGCGGGGGCGGCAGGGCGGGCCGGCCGGCGGGCGCGTGCCGTCCTCCCGGTCGAACCGGACGGTGGGGTCGTGCGGTTGCCACGTTTCCACCCAGGCGCCATCGGCCAGCACCAGGCCGTGCCGCGTCAGGCCGAGGTGGTGGTAGGCGACCGGGCCGGGCTGCTCGCGGCTGACGCCGGGCAGGTCCAGCAGGGCGACCGCCGGGACCAAGACCCTCCGGTGCAGCACCGCGTGCTGCGGCGACAGCCGCAAGTCCCGCGCCGGCCGGCCCGGGCCGAGGCATCCGGCCGCCAGCCGCACCGGCCGCACCTCCGCCGCCGCGCGGACGCTGTGCCCGGTCCAGCAGAGGCGGCGCGGTCCGTCCGGCGTCGTGACGAGATCGCCCGGCCGCAGCATCTCCACCGGCGCCTCCCCGCCGGGGGTGGCGACGCGGGTGCCGGCGACGAGGCAGGGGATGATGGTCACCAGCGTGCCGCCCGCGCCGTCCGGCGCGGTGGCGACATGCACGCCGGCAAGCTCTGCCGCGATCGGCAGGCCGGCGGGCGTGGCGAAGCAGAGGTCGATCGCGTCGCCGGGCACCAGGCCGGTCAGTGCGGCATCGAACGCGGCCGGCGCGGCCAGCAGCAGCGTCGATGACGGGGCGAAGGCAACGGTCTGGCCGGCGGCCACCGCAGCGCTGAGGGACAGGGTCGCACCGGCTGCGATGGCGAGCGTGCCAGTGCCGGCGACCGGGCCGAACAGCGACAAGGCGCCGCCGGCTGCCTCCATCAGCCCCTCATTCGCGATGGCGGCGGTGATCTGCCCGGTGCCGGCGAGCGTTGCCGCGGCGGCGAGCGCCAGCGTGCCCGGCCCGGCCGCCGCCCCGCCGAGCGCCATCGCCCCCTGCACCAGCAGGCCGCCCGCCAGGCCCACCGCGCCGGCCGTGAGCGTGCCCTGGGGCAGCACGGCAAGCATCCCGGACGCGGCGAGGCTGGCGGCGTGCAGCGTGCCGGCGAGGCCCACGGTGCCGAGCGCCGTCACCGCCGTCGCCGTGCCGTCGCCGGCATAGATGCCGTCCAGCGTCAGCGCGCCGGCGCTGGCGGGCAGGGGAAGCGGCGTCGCGAGGCGCACCGCGCTGCCGTCCATGCCGTCCGGCAACGCGATGAAGCTGGCCGCGGCGAACGCGCCGGGCAGCGCGAGGGCCAGCGTGCCGCCATCGCTGCCGGTGAGCGTGAGCGTGCCGGCCGCCCAGGCGGCTGAAACAAGGGTGGCGTCGGCGATGTCGACCGCATCGCCGGCGGCAAATCCGTTCAGCGTGGCGGCACACTCGGCGCCGTCGGTGAACAGTTCCAGCGTCGCGCCGCCGCCCTGGAAGGCGATGTCGAGCCCGGGGCCGAGCGAGGCGGCGGCGAACAGCGTGCTGCCGGCGGCGAGTGCCAGCGTGCCGGTTCCGCTGACCGGGGCGAACAGCGCAAGCTCCCCGCCGACGGCAAGCTGCCCCGCCAGGCTGACCGGCGCATCGATCCGTCCTGCCGCCGCCAGCGTGCCGGTGCCGCCGACCGCGACCGCGCCGGCCGGCACCGCCGCCCCGCCCACGGCGATGCCGGCGCCGGCGGCAAGGGCGAGCGTTCCGTCCAGCACCAGCCGCGCGATATCGAGCGTGCCGGTGGCCATGAGCGGCGCGGACAGGTCGAGGGTGGCGGCGTCGGCGGTGCCGGGCGCGACCGGCGCCGGGCCGGGGCCCGCGCCCGGCTCCGTCCAGTCGGCGGCGGTGCCGAGCGCGGTGCCGCTGCCGCGCCAGACGAAGCTTGCCGCCATGCCGCGCATCCTGCGTGGTTCGGGATGCGGCTTCGCTACTGGATGGAGGTGAACACTTCCCTGCCGCCGCCGGGCGGGCCGCCGGCGATCTCATCCACCAGCTTGCGCGTCATCGCCCGGCCGAAACTGGCGAAATCGTGGATTTCCAGCACGAAGCTGCCGGGGCCGCCGGTGACATGGGCGCGGTACCACGCGGTCAGCCCGCCCGGCGGCTGGACATGGGCGTAGGCCCAGGACACCGGATGGTCGTTGATGATGGTCAGCCCATTCACCGTGATGCCGGCGGCGATGGCGCGGTCGCGCGCCTCCTCCACGTTCGAGCCGGCATTGCTGGTTCCGTCGCCGCACACGTCGATCACCTGCCGCGCCGATTTGTAGCCGGAGGTGGCGAGGTTCTGCGTCGCCATCGCGATGCCGTCGCCGATCGCGGTGCGACCCCAGAAGCTGCGCGGGGCCGCCTCCATCCGGTCGGCGAAGGCGCGGGCGGTGGCGGCGTCGCGAATCATCGTCCAGTCCAGCACCGTGCGCACGTCGCCGGGCGAGGCAAATTCGACATAGGACACCACGATGGCGCCCTGCGTGCCGCCCTGGATCGCCGCCACCACGGCCGGGTCGGCGAAGGCGGCGCGATAGCCGTCCTTCTGCAAGCGGAATTCGGAATCGTCGATGCTGCGGGAAACGTCGCTGACCAGCACGAGGGCCACGTCGACCGCCGGCGCCTCCGCCGGCTCGGCCGCGCGGGCGGCCAGCGGGGCAAGCAGGACGGCGATCAGCAGGACCATCCGCATGGCCCGATGCTGCGCCCGGCGGGGCAGCGACGCCAAGCGCCAATTGCCGCCGCTCACGCGTCCGTGTGCGCTACTGGCTGGCCCAGACGATGCGGTGCATCCAGGCGATCTCGGTCAGGTCGAAGGTGTAGCTGGGATGCGCCGGGTTGAAGCTGAGCAGCTCCACCCGGCGGGCGGAGCGGCGCTGCAACTGCTTGGCCATCACCTCCCCCTGCCGGGTGCGCACCACGACGCGGTCGCCGCGGCGGATCGGTGCTGCGGGGGAGACGATCACCTGATCCCCGTCGCGGAACACCGGCGCCATCGAATCGCCGGAGATTTCCAGCGCGTAGGCGTTCGGATCGGCGATCTCAGGCAGGCTCACCTCATCCCAGCTTCCGCCGACCGGATAGCCGCCGTCGTCGAAAAACCCCTGGCCGCCGGCCTGCGCGAAGCCGATCAGCGGGATGCTGCGGGCCGGCCGCGCGCCCGCCGGCAGCGTCCGCGCGCCGGTCACCAGCGCGGTGAACTGGGCGAGGTCGGTGCCGGTGGCCAGCAGCACCTTGGCCAGACTTTCCGTGGAGGGCCAGCGGGCGCGCCCGTCCGGCATGCGGCGCTTGGACGGGTTGAAGGTGGTGGGATCGAGGCCGGACCGGCGGGCGAGGCCGGAGGTGGACATGCCGTGCTCGGCCGCCAGCGTGTCCAGCGCGCGCCAGATATCCTCGTGCTTCATCGTGCGGCCTCCGCACCGCGACTCGGTGCGCAACGATCATGCCAGGATTCGATGCCTGAGTTCTAGGAAATTTTGCAGTTTGCGCTTGCCCAGCCCGGCGGCTTCGTGGTTTTATGTTCTGGTTGTGTTCTCGTTGCCGGAGGTGATCGGTCATGCTGTGCGCCCGCGCGTTTCCCCATCCCGGCGAACCGGAGCGCAAGCCGGTAAGGGCCATCCCGGCGGAACCGTTCCGCACCGCCGAGCAGGCCTGGCTGTGGACGATGGCCGCCCTGCTCGCCCGCCACGCCGGCGCCAGCCGCCCCGGCGGCAGCGTGCCAAGGCCGTGCGAGCCTGACGACGTGGTTCTGTGCCTGGACAGCCTGTACCGCCGCAAGCGGATCGACCTGGCGCATGCCCGCGTGCTGCGCGCCTGGGGCGAACGCGGCATGCCCCCCGACGCCCGCCTGCCCGCCGAGCGGCGGGAGGCGCGGCTATGGGCGGAGGCGATGGACCTGCTGGAATGGCCCCTGCGCGTCCGCGGAATCATTGCCGACCCTCACGGGTCTAGGAAAATTATCGTTGACAGCGGCGTGACCGGTC
>JAKAZX010000255.1 GCA_021826485.1 Pseudomonadota bacterium
CGGCCGCAACAGCAGCGTGGTGCCCGCTGGCGGCCGCAGGTCCGCGGCAAAGGCGGCGGCGAGGGTGGCGCGGCCGGCGGTGCCGCCGCGCATCCAGTCGGTCAGCACCGTCTGCATCCCGTCGACATCCGGGTCGCGGCCGGCATCGATGGCGTGGGCGGGCGTCGTTTCGTGCCAGGGCCGCCACAGTGTCGCGTCGCGCAACTGGTGCCAGGCCGCCAGCAGATGGCCGCCCTCCGGGCGCGGCGCCACATCGGCGAAATGCTCCAGCAGGCCGGCGCGGGCCACATCGGGCACCGGATCGACCAGCACCAGCCGGCCGCCGCCGGAAGCTGCCAGCGCCGCGCCGATGGCACCGCTTTCGCCGATCGTGACGACGAGGTCCGGGCGCCCCGGCAGGGCTGCGCCGACTGCCTGGGCGATGGCCTGCGGCGTCCTGGCATCGGGCAGGGAGGAGGCGCCGAACCCCGGCAGATCGACGACGATGACCGCCATCGTCTCGGCCAGCGCCATCGCCAGGGGCGCGAGGGCGCGCGCGCTGCCGGGGATGGGCGGCAGCAGCACCGCCAGCTTTCCCCCGGCGGCGCCGTGGCGGCGCAGCGCGATGGTGCCGCCGGGCACCCGCACCACCGGCCCCGGCACCACCGCCGGCGCGCCGCCGCCGCCGCCGGCCGCGAGCGCGCCCGCGACCGCCTGCGGCCAGGCGGCGATGTCGGGGCGCTGCACGGCGACGTTGGCGGGCAGGTCGGTCAGCGCGTCGAGATGGCCGAACAGCAGATCGTCCGGCCGAGCCATCACCGTGGTCGGCACGGCGAGCCGGGCCAGCGATCCGCCGCCGTCGAAGCGGAACGCCGCGGCATAGGCGGCGCGGTAGGCGTCGCCGGCCGCAAGGAAGTCCACCGTCACGGCCTGGCGCAGGTCCAGCGGCGCGAGCGGGCGCGGCAGGCGCGCGGCCTCGGCGCGCAGATACCAGGGGAATACGGTGAACTGGTCCTTCACCCGGCTCCAGAGCCACGCCAGATGCGTGCCGTCCCATTCCGCGCCGATCGGCGTCAGGTAGCTGGCGAGCGAGGACGCGGCCTCCAGCGGGTGGAACATCGCGTAGCCATCGAGCACCAGCGCCGGCACCCGCGCCGGCTGGAGCAATGCCGCGGCGGTGGCGATGGCGGCGCCGGTATGGCTGCCGTACAGCGCCAGCCGCTCCAGCCCCAGCGCGTCGCAGGCCTCGAACAGCGCCACCGCGAAATCCGCGGCATCGGGGCGCGGATGCGCGAGCGGCGCCGACCAGCCGAAGCCCGGCGTGTCGAACGCGAACACCGTGAAGCGATCCGCCAGTTGCGCGGCCAGCGGCAGCAGCGCGGCGGCCGAGCGCGGCGAGGCGTGCAGCAGCCCGACCGGCGGCCCGTCGCCGAGGCGGCGATAGCCGACCTCCCGCCCCTGGCGCGTCACGACGATCCGCGGGGCGAGATCATGCCGCATGGCTACACCCGGCGCCGCAGTTCGGTCTTCAGCACCTTGCCGGCGGCATTGCGCGGCAGTGCGGTGACGAAGCTGACGCGCCGCGGCACCTTGTGCCCGGCGAGCGTCTGCTTGCAGGCGGCGAGCAGCGCCGCCTCATCCGCCGTCGCGCCCGGCTGCGTGACGATGAAGGCGCGCCCGACCTCGCCCCAATAGTCGTCCGGCATGCCGACCACCGCCGCATCGGCGACACCTGGAAGGCGGAACAGCACTTCCTCCACCTCGCGCGGATAGACGTTCACGCCGCCCGAGATGTACATGTCCTTCTTGCGATCGACGAGGAAGACGTAGCCTTCGTCATCCATGCGGGCGAGATCGCCGGCGGAGAACCAGCCGTCGCGCAGGCTCGCCGCCGTCGCCTCCGGCTGGTTCCAGTAGCCGAGGAACAGGCAGGGCGAGGTGCTGAACAGTTCCCCGACCTCGCCCCGCGCGACCGGCTGGCCGGATTCGTCGAGCAGACGGACCCGGTTGAGCGGAAATGGCTGGCCGACGCACTGCGTCTTACGCAACTGATCGGCCGGCCGCAGGCTGGTGACGATGCCGCCCTCGGTCGAGCCGTAGGATTCGTGCAGGATGCCGTCACCGAAATAGTCGATGATCCGCTCCTTGGTCGCCTGCGCCAGCGGCGCGGCATTGGAGACCAGCGCGCGCAGCCCGACGCCCCGCCAGCGGTCCAGCGTCGCGGACGGCAGCGCGAACATGGCGTGGAAATGCGTGGGCACCATGAAGGTGCCGGCGGCGCGGCTTTCATGCAGCTTGCGCAGCGCCACCTCCGCCTCGAAGCGCGGCAGGATCTCGCAGGAGCCGCCGAAGAACACCGCGGCGTGGGCGAAGCTGAAACCGGCGCCGTGGAACAGCGGCGCGATCGCCAGATAATGATCGTCCGGCCCGTAGCAGCCGTATTCGGACGCCATGCAGAACGCCACCAGCGCGCGCGAGCGGTGCGGCAGCACCACGCCGCGCGGCTTGCCGGTGGTGCCGGAGGTGTAGGGCATGCAGAACGCATCCCACTCCTCCACCAGCGGCAGTGCGGCCGGGGGATGCGCTTCGGCCAGCAGCGCCTCGTACTCCCCGCCGATGACGATGATGCGTTCGAGCGCGGGGCAGTCGGCGTCGCGCAGCAGCGGCGCGGTCTCCGCGGTCGCGAAGGCGACGCGGGCACCGCAATCGTTGAGGATGAAGGCGAGTTCCGCCGAGGTCTGACGCGGATTGGGCGTCGCCACGATCACGCCGGCTTCCGACAATCCGTCGACGATCTCGATGAATTCGAGGCAGTTGCCGGCGACGATGGCGGCGCGGTCGCCCGGCCGCAGGCCAAGCCCGCCCATCGCCAGCGCCGACACTCGGTCCATCCGGTCGACAAGCTGCGCGAAGGTGAGGCGGCGGTCGCCGCAGATCAGCGCGACCTTGTCCGGGCGCGACGCCATGCTGGTCTTGATGCCCGACGCCATGCTGACCGGACGAAAGGTCGCCGGCAGCGTGACGCTGCGCCCCCCGATCATGCGACGCTGCCGCCGGTGGGCGGCAGGCGGAACACGCGCTCGGCATTCTCGCGCAGCAGCGCGCGCCGCGTTTCCGGCCGCAGATCGAGGCCGGCGATCTCCTCCATCGCGCGTTCCGGGTCGATCACCGGCCAGTCGGTGCCGAACAGCACCTTGGTCCGGCCATAGCTGTTCAGATAATGCACCAGCGGCGCCGGCCAGTGCTTCGGCGCGTAGGCATCGACGCCGATGAAGACGTTTTCGTGCTTCCATGCCATGGCGATCATCTCGTCGGTCCAGGGAACGCCGATATGGATGCCGATCAGCTTCAGCTCTGGGAAGTCTATGGCGACGGTGTCGAGGCAGATCGGCCGGCCGACGCTGGGCAGACGGCGTTCGCGCGAATAGATCAGGTTCTGGCCGACCTGCATCATCACGGGAATGTCGAGCTCGCAGCATTTGGCATAGTACGGGTAGTAGCGCGCATGGTCCGGCGGCAGGCCGAACCAGTGCGGATAGAGATGCGCGCCGACGAAGCCGTGGTCGCGGACGGCGGATTCAAGCTCGCGCAGCCCGGCGACCCCGCGCGTCGGGTCGATGCCGGCGAGGCCGGAGAAGCGATCGGGATGCTGCGCGCACACCTCCGCGACGCGGGCATAGGGAATCTCGAACGAGCCGCGCACGGCGAGATCGCCGGCGCGCACCGCGATCAGCAGCGCGCGGGCGATGCCGGCACGGTCCATCTTGGCCAGATAGGCGTCGATCGGCACGCCGTCCCGCATCTCCGGCGACATGCGGACCTGCTGCTTGAACGCATCGTCGATGCCGGTGAGGCCGAGCCGCACTTCGTCGGGGGTGTACAGGTTGCAGACGATGTCGATGACGCCGTTCATCCGGTTCTGCCTGACATGCCGAGCGCGCATTAGCGGCGCCGAGCGGTGCGGTGTCAACGATGAATCTTCCGCAAGGTGAAATCTTCGCCGGTCGTATTTTCGCTATGTGGAATTCTCTTGACCGCTCCCCCCGGCTTGCGGCAACTCCATCCGATGACCGAGGGCATGACGGGCAAGCGCGCCGGGGGCGCCCAGACGGTGGACCGGGCGCTCGGCCTGCTGCGGCTGATCGCGGCCGGCCCGGTCGGCGGGCTGCGGCTGTCCGACCTGGCCGCGCAGGCGGGGCTGGACGCGGCGACCGCGCACCGGCTGCTGGCCAGTCTGATCCGGAACGGCTTCGCCGACCAGGACGCGGCGAGCCGCCGCTACGTGCTGGGGCTGGAGGTGTTCTCGATCGCCGCGGCGGCCTCCAACCGCTTCGACCTGGTCGCGGTGGCGCGCGCGGCGCTGCAACGGCTGAGTGCCGCGACCGGCGATACCGCGATGCTGTGTCTGCGCTCCGGGCTCGACGTGGTCTGCGTCGATGTCGAGACCGGCAGCTTCCCCATCCGCACGCTGCCGATGGACATGGGGTCCCGCCGGCCGATCGGCGCCGGGGCCTCGGGGATCGCGGTGCTGGCCGCACTGCCGCCGTTCGAGGCGGCGCGCGTGCTGGAGCGCAACGCGCCGCGGCTGGCCGGCGTCCCCGGCCAGGACCCGGACAGCCTGCGCGTCGCCGTCGAGAGCTGCCGCGCCGCCGGCTATGCGCTCGGCGCCGAGGAGCCGCAGGGGCGCATCCTGGGGCTGGCCGTCACCCTGCATGACCGGCGCGGCTGGCCGCAGTCCACGCTGTCGCTGAGCGGCATTCCCGAACGGTTCGCCGGGGCGCGGGCGGCCGAGCTGGCGGCCATCCTGGCCACCGAGGCGCGCGCCATCGAGGAGACGATGCGGCGCATCCCGGATGCCGAGCGCCACAATGCCCACTGGTCGCCGCGCCGGCCGGGTGCGGCCGGCCGCGGTGTCGCGGCAGCGGGCGACATGCCGCATCATGACCCGGAGAGCGCGCCGCGGCGCCGCAGCCGCCGCGCCGCCGGCGAGGGAGGGACGCGATGAGCTGGCTGACCGACGCGACCCCGGACGCGACCGCCCCCGGCGGCGCCGTCGATCTGGTGATCGAGCCGGGGGTGAAGGACATGGGCGGCTTCCGGGTGCGCCGCGCGCTGCCCAGTGCGCGCCGGCGCATGGTCGGCCCGTTCATCTTCCTCGACCATATCGGCCCGGCGGTGTTCGCGGCCGGGGCGGGGCTGGATGTCCGGCCGCATCCGCATATCGGGCTGGCGACGCTGACCTACCTCACCGAAGGATCGATCCTGCACCGTGATACCCTGGGCAGCGTGCAGGACATCCTGCCCGGCGAGGTGAACTGGATGACGGCGGGAAGCGGCATCGCGCATTCCGAACGATCGGACGCGCAGCAGCGCGCCCGCGCGCGAGGCTTGTGTGGCATCCAGAGCTGGCTCGCTCTGCCGCGGGCCCACGAGGAAACCGCCCCCGCGTTCCATCACCATGCCGGTGGCGACCTGCCCGTGCTCACCGACTCCGGCGTGTCCGTCCGGCTGGTCGCGGGCCAGGCCTATGGCCAGAGGGCGGCGGTCGCCACGTTCTCGCAGACGCTCTACATGGATGCGACGCTGGGCGCTGGGGCCGCGCTGCCGCTGCCGGACGAGTATCCGGAGCGCGCCGTCTATCTGCTGGAAGGCGAGGTGGAGATCGCCGGCGAACGGTTCGCCGAACATCGCCTGCTGGTGTTCCGCCCGGGCGACCGGATCACCCTGCGCGCGACACGGCCGACCCGCCTGCTGGTGCTGGGCGGCGAGCCGATGGACGGCCCGCGCCACATCTGGTGGAACTTCGTCCACAGTTCGCAGGATCGCATCGAACAGGCGAAGGCCGACTGGCGGGCCGGCCGCTTCGGCCTGATCCCGGGCGACGAACAGGAGTCCATCCCGCTGCCGGCGTGACCCGACACGGTTCACGGCGAACCGCCGCGGGGCTTGCGTCGCCCGGCCGGATTCCTTAGGACACCCGCTCGGCGGGCGCGTAGCTCAGTGGGAGAGCACCACCTTGACACGGTGGGGGTCACTGGTTCAATCCCAGTCGCGCCCACCATGAAATCAAGGGGTTAACCAGCGACGGGAC
>JAKAZX010000256.1 GCA_021826485.1 Pseudomonadota bacterium
CGCCCTGCATGACAACGAGAACCCGGCGGTTGCCGATGCCATCCGTGACCATTACGCGCCCAGGGGACCGGCCGACGCGGTGCCGGCCGCTCCGGTGAGCGTCGCCGTCGCGCTTGCGGACAAGCTCGACACGCTCGCCGCGTTCTTCGCGATCGGCGAGAAGCCGACCGGCTCGGGCGATCCGTTCGCGCTGCGCCGCGCCGCCCTCGGCGTCATCCGCATCATCCGCGAGGGCGGGTTGCGGCTGCCTTTGCGGCCTCTGATCACGACGGCAATGACAGCGGCTGCTCTGACCGCCGTTGCCAATCGGCCGCTTGACATTCACCGCCACGCCGATCGCGAACTGGTCCCCGGTCCCGAGGTGATGTCATCTGATGACGCGAGGCAGCTTTTCATTAATGAGTTGCTCGACTTCATCACCGACCGTCTAGTCGTACAACTTCGGTCTGAAGGTGCTCGTCACGACGTGCTTTCTGCGGTGCTCGCAATTGGTCGTGACGATGACATCGTCCACCTTCTCACCCGCACCGACGCCGTCGCCAGCCTGCTGGGTACGGAGGACGGTGCCAACCTGCTCGCCGGCTATCGCCGCGCCGCCAACATCCTGCGCATCGAGGAGCAGCGCGACGGCCAGCGCTACGACGGAACGGTTGCCACCGCGCTGCTGGAAGCGGCGGAGGAGAGCCGGCTGGCCTTTCACCTCGACATGATCGAACCGGATGTCGCGCAACTGATCGGCGCGGAGAACTTTCCCGGTGCCATGGAAATGCTGGCCTCGCTGCGCCATCCGCTGGATGCGTTCTTCGATCGCGTGACGGTGAACGATGGCCGCCCCGAAATCCGCCGCAATCGCCTGCGCCTGCTCGCCCGCGTGCGGGCGGCCATGCATCTCGCCGCCGATTTCTCGAAACTCGAAGGCTGACAGTCAGGGAACGACCGACCGATGACCAAGTGGGTGTACAGCTTCGGCGCCGGCCATAACGAGGGCCGCGCGGACATGCGCAACCTGCTCGGCGGCAAGGGCGCCAATCTTGCCGAGATGGCCAGCATCGGCCTGCCCGTGCCGCCCGGCTTCACCATCACGACCGAGGTGTGCACCGCCTATTACGACAACAGCCGCCAGTATCCCGCCGAGCTCGCGGCGCAGGTGCGCGCCGCGCTGGCGCGCATCGAGCAGGCGGTGGGCCTGCGCTTCGGCGACCGGCACAAGCCGCTGCTGGTCTCCGTGCGCTCCGGCGCGCGCGTTTCCATGCCCGGCATGATGGACACGGTGCTCAATCTCGGCCTGAACGACGCGACGGTGGAGGGGCTGGGCGAGGCATCCGGCGATGCGCGCTTCGCGTGGGACAGCTATCGCCGCTTCATCCAGATGTACGGCAGCGTCGTGCTCGGCGTCGAACATCACCGGTTCGAGGAGATCATCGAGCACGTCAAGATGGATGCCGGCGTGACCGAGGATACCGCGCTCAGCGCCTCGGACTGGCACCGCGTGGTGGACGGCTACAAGGAAACCGTGCGGCGCGAGACCGGCAAGCCGTTCCCGCAGGACCCGGAGGAACAGCTCTGGGGCGCCATCGGCGCGGTGTTCGGAAGCTGGATGAACCCGCGGGCCAACACCTATCGCCGGCTGCACGATATTCCCGCCGGCTGGGGCACGGCGGTCAACGTGCAGGCGATGGTGTTCGGCAACATGGGCGAGGATTGCGCGACCGGCGTGTGCTTCACGCGCGATCCCTCGACCGGGGAGAACGTGTTCTACGGCGAATATCTGGTGAACGCGCAGGGCGAGGACGTGGTCGCCGGCATCCGCACGCCGCAGCCGCTGTCGCGCGCGCGCGCCAAGCCCGGCGAAGTGAGCATGGAACAGGCGCTGCCCGACGCCTATGCCGAATTGCTGCGCGTGCGCGAGATGCTGGAGCGGCATTATCGCGACATGCAGGACATCGAGTTCACGGTGCAGCAGAACCGGCTTTACATGCTGCAAACGCGCAACGGCAAGCGCACCGCCGCGGCCAGCCTGCGCATCGCGGTCGAAATGGCGAACGAGGGGTTGATCGACCGCAACGAGGCGGTGCGCCGCGTCAATCCCGCCTCGCTCGATCAGTTGCTGCACCCCACACTCGATCCGAAGGCCGCGCGCACGCTGCTGTCGCGCGGCCTGCCGGCAAGCCCCGGGGCGGCCAGCGGCAGCGTCGTGTTCAGCGCCGACGAGGCGGAAAGCCGTGCCGCGAAGGGCGAGGCGGTGATCCTGGTGCGCATCGAGACCAGCCCGGAGGATATTCACGGGATGCACGCGGCGCGCGGCATCCTGACCACGCGTGGCGGCATGACCAGCCACGCCGCCGTGGTGGCGCGCGGCATGGGCCGGCCCTGTGTGGCCGGCGCCGGCGGCATCTCGGTCGATTACGGCGCGCAGACGCTGTCCGCCGGTGGGCGCAGCGTCAATGCCGGCGAGACCATCACCATCGACGGCGCGACCGGGGAGGTGTTCCTGGGCCATGTCGCGATGATCGAGCCGAGCATGTCCGGCGATTTCGCGACGCTGATGGAATGGGCCGACGCGGCGCGGCGGATGCGCGTGCGCACCAACGCGGAAACCCCGCTGGATGCCGAGACCGCGCGCAAGTTCGGCGCCGAGGGCATCGGCCTGTGCCGCACCGAGCACATGTTCTTCGATCCCGAGCGGATCGGCGCGGTGCGGCAGATGATCATGGCCCATGACGAACACGGCCGGCGCGCGGCGCTCGCCCGCCTGCTGCCGTTCCAGCGCCGCGACTTCGTCGAGCTGTTCCGCATCATGGCCGGACTGCCGGTGACGATCCGCCTGCTCGATCCGCCGCTGCACGAATTCCTGCCGCATGGCGAAGCCGAGCTCGCCGACGTGGCGGAGGCGCTGGGCACCGATGTGGAGGCGATGCGCCGCCGCGCGGCGGAACTGGCGGAGGCGAACCCGATGCTCGGCCATCGCGGCTGCCGGCTCGGCGTCACCTATCCGGAAATCTACGAGATGCAGGCCCGCGCGATCTTCGAAGGCGCCATCGCGATCGTGAAGGACGGTGGTGCCGCGCCGGTGCCGGAGATCATGATCCCGCTGGTCGGCGCTAAGCGCGAGCTGGAGATCACGCGCGCGCAGGTGGAGCGTGTCGCGGCCGACGTGTTCCGCGAAAGCGGCACCACCATCGACTACATCATCGGCACCATGATCGAACTGCCGCGGGCCGCCATCACCGCCGACCGCATCGCCGAGGTTGCCGATTTCTTCTCCTTCGGCACCAACGACCTGACGCAGACCGTGTTCGGCCTGTCGCGCGACGACGCCGGGAAGTTCCTGCCGCGCTATGTCGAACTCGGCATCCTGGCCAAGGACCCGTTCGTGACCCTGGACACGGAGGGTGTCGGCGCGATGGTGCGCATCGCCGCCGAGAAGGGGCGCAGCGCCAAGCCCGGCCTGAAGCTTGGCATCTGCGGCGAGCATGGCGGCGACCCGGCGTCCATCGCGTTCTGCGAATCCGTCGGCCTCGACTACGTCTCGTGCAGCCCGTACCGCGTGCCGGTGGCGCGGCTGGCGGCCGCGCAGGCGGCGCTGGGGGCGGCCGGCGACCGGACGGCCTGAACCGCTACGGCTCCGACGCCCAGGCGGCGCCCGCCGCCGCCTCGGTGTCGGCGTGGGCGAGGCCGTTGAAGAAGGCGTTGAGCAGCACGGCGACGATGCTGGCCAGCAGGATGCCGGAATCGAGCAGCGGCTTCAGCGCGACGGGCAGGGCGGAAAAGAAGTTCTCCGCGATCAGCGGGATCATGCCGAAGCCGAGGCTGATCGCGACGATGAACAGATTGTGCCGCCGCGTCGCGAAATCGACCTGGGCGAGGATGCGGATGCCGGTTGCCGCCACCATGCCGAACATCACCACGCCGGCGCCGCCCAGCACGAACACCGGCACCGCCGCGACGATCGCGCCGAGCTTCGGGATCAGCCCCAGTACCAGCAGGATCACCCCGCCCGCCACCGTGACGTAGCGGGACCGGATGCCGGTCACGCCGACCAGCCCCACATTCTGCGAGAACGAGGTGTAGGGAAAGGTGTTGAACAGGCCGCCCAGGATGGTGCCGATCCCGTCCGCGCGCAGGCCGCGCGCCAGCGCCGGCTGGTCGATCGGCCGGCCGACCATGGCGCCGACCGCGAGGAACATGCCCGTGCTCTCGATCATCACCACGATCATCACCAGGCACATGGTCAGGATCGGCACGGCATGGAACGCCGGCATGCCGAACTGGAACGGCAGGATCGGCGCGATCCAGCCGGCGGCGGCGACGGTCGCGAAGCTCATCTTGCCCAGCAGCGCCGCCAGCACGGCGCCGGCGATGGTGCCGAGCAGCACCGCGATATTGGCCGCGAAACCGTGCGCCCAGCGGATGATCGCCAGGATCACCAGCAGCACGAACAGCGCCACCAGCAGGTTTTCCGGCGCGCCATAGCCGGGGTTCGGCGCCTGCATGCGCACGCCATCCACAACTTTGGTCAGCGTCGGCAGGCCGCCGCCGGCCCAGTTGATTCCGATGCGCATCAGCGACACGCCGATCACCAGGATCACCGTGCCGGTCACCAGCGGCGGGAAGGCCGGCAGCATGCGGCTGACGAACGGGGCGACGACGATGCCGAACACGCCGGCCGCGATCACCGAGCCGTAGATGGTCAGCAATGCGTCGGCGGGCTGGAAGCCGGCGCCGGCGCCGGCGCGGGTCGCGCCGATCATCGCCAGCATCGGCGCGACGGAGGCGAAGGTGACGCCCATCATCACCGGCAGCCGGATGCCGATGCCGGGAAAACCCAGCGACTGCACCAGCGTCGCCAGCCCGCAGGCGAACAGGTCGGCGCTGATCAGCAGCGCCCGCTGCTCCGGCGCCAGGCCCAGCGCGCCGCCGACGATCAGCGGCACGGCGACCGCCCCGGCATACATCACCAGCACATGCTGGATGCCCAGCACGAACAGGCGCGGTGCCGGCAGGACCTCATCCACCGGCGCGGTGGTTGCTGACATGATCCGTTCCCCCTCGGACGCGGCGACTCCCGCCGTCGTTACCGGCCAGTCAAGCGCGGAACGGAGGCCGGTTCAAGAACGGCGTCTCACCGCGACTCGCTCAGCAGCGACAGTTGCCGATTGTCGTTGTGGGAGGCGTCGGGCAGCGGGATCGGGTAGTCGCCGGTGAAGCAGGCGTCGCAGTATTGCGGCGCGGCGGCGTCGCGCGGCCCCTGGTGCAGCGCGCGATACAGGCCGTCGATGGAAATGAAGGCGAGGCTGTCGGCGCCGATCAGGTCCGCCATCTCCGCCACGCTGTACCGTGCCGCCAGCAGCTTGCTGCGCTCCGGCGTGTCGATGCCGTAGAAGCAGGAATGCGTGGTCGGCGGGGAGGAGATGCGCATGTGCACCTCCGCCGCGCCGGCGGCGCGCACCATCTCGACGATCTTGCGGCTGGTGGTGCCGCGCACGATGCTGTCGTCCACCAGCACCACGCGCCGCCCCTCCAGCATCGCGCGGTTGGCGGAATGCTTCAGCTTCACGCCGAGATTGCGGATATGGTCGGTCGGCTCGATGAAGGTGCGGCCGACATAGTGGTTGCGGATGATGCCGAGTTCGAACGGCACGCCGCATTCGCTGGCGTAGCCCATCGCCGCCGGCACGCCGGAATCCGGCACCGGCACGATCACGTCGGCGGCGACATGGCTTTCCCGCGCCAGCTCGGCGCCGATGCGCTTGCGCGCCTCATAGACCGGCATGCCCTCCACCACCGAATCCGGGCGGGCGAAATAGATGTATTCGAACACGCAGAAGCGCGGGCGGGCGCGCGCAAACGGGCGGATGCTGGCGACGCCCGAGGCGTCGATCACCACGATCTCCCCCGGTTCCACGTCGCGCACGAACTCGGCGCCGATGATATCGAGGGCGCAGGTCTCGCTCGCCAGCACATGGCCGCCGCCGGGCAGCCGGCCGAGGATCAGCGGGCGCACGCCCAGCGGGTCGCGCGCGCCGATCAGCGCCGCGTCGGTCAGTGCGATCAGCGAATAGGCGCCC
>JAKAZX010000257.1 GCA_021826485.1 Pseudomonadota bacterium
CCCCCGATTTCGGCTGGCCGCCGCCGCGGCGGACGAACCGGTCGCCCTGGAACACCTCCGCCGGATCGAGCATGTCGGCGGTCAGCTCCGGCGCGTCATCCGGGCCGGTTCAGTCAGCCGAACCAGCTTGCTTCTTCGTCGGCATGTGTCCGCACAGCAGGCAGGCCTGTCGCGGCCCGGCCTGCCGGAAACGCCCGTGTGAGATCAACGCAAATCCGCATTCGCCCTTTTGGCGCCCTCCGCAACAGGTTACATGCAACCCGACCGGAGGACCGAACATGGTGCGGGCGCGGGGCGCGAAGCCCATCGATGTGAAGGTGCGGGAACATCGCGCGCGGCTGCGCGCCCAGGGGTTGCGGCCGATCCAGATCTGGGTGCCGGACGTGCGCGCGCCGTCCTTCCGCGCCGCGGCGCACCGACAGTCACTGGCCGTGGCGGCGAGTGCCCATGCGGCCGGGGATCAGGCGTTCATCGACGCCATCTCCGACCGGGACGAGGCATGAGGCGCGGCGAGGTCTGGACCGTCGCGGGCGGGAAAGATTACGCGGGCAAGCCGCGCCCCGTCGTCATCGTGCAGGACGATGCCTTCGACGCGACGGATTCGATCACGGTCTGCGCCTTCACCACCGACCCGACCGAGGCGCCGCTGTTCCGGCTGCCGGTGGAACCGGACGCGCACCACGGACTGCCTTCCCCCTCCCGCCTGATGGTGGACAAGATCACCACCGCCCCGAAGTCCCGGCTGGGTGAGCGGATCGGGCGGCTGGGCGATGCGCACATGGTCCGGCTCCACCAAGCGGTCATGGTGTTCTTGGGCTTGGCGGTGTCGCCGCGAACGGGGCGGAGGGGAGAGTGAGGAAGAGCTGGCGCTTCGCGCCATCGCGGCTTCTCAGGGGGAATTGAAGTCGTGCAGCAAAACATTCAGTATTATGGTCTACCACTGATCGAATAAAAGCACTGCACAGTTAAATGATGAGCGTTGCCCCGCTGTTGCGTTCGATGAATGCAAAGCAATACCGATCTATACCTCTGACGCAACAGACGGTAACATCTGGCTGTAAGGGCCAGGATAGACGGTTTAGACTAGCATTTTTTCTTAGCTGCCGCTCCGTTTCATTATAGTGTTGAGCCGCATTGTGCACACGTCGGAGCACGCGGCTCGCCTCGTATGACATCCTAACTGATACCAGAGCCGTAGTCAGTCCGACCGTTAGTGCGCTAATCCAACCTCTATCGCTCACAGTCGTCAGTGTAGTTAGCCCAGCTTTTCGCAGAGCCTTGTGCTCTTGCTCGGTGGGGCCGAGTCCGAGCAGGACATTGCAGGTTACGAACAGTCCTTTCTGAGGCCATGATCGCACTGCGGCTTCGACGAGTCGCTTGCTTGTCCACTCGCGATGTGGGGCGACAGCCAAGATATATGCAAATCCCGGCACGAAAATGGCATAAAGAAGCTTCCCGTCATCGACACCATCAATGTGCAGATGATGAATGCCCCATTCGTTTAGCAACAGATCAAAGTCGGCACCAAATTTCCTGTTGGCTCGATGGATGCAAAAGCCCTGCTCTCTCGCATCTTTACTGAGATTTCCTATCAAATTGTCGCCACGAGCAATGCTATCCAGCAATTTGCCAACCTGCCGTTGGTTTGCCTGGACATTGGGCAGCTCATCGAAACCGACCGCCTTGTGCACCTCACGGGGATGTGGGTGCACAAGCCGAGACAGCCAATTCATGAAGCGCCAAGTTTGTTCTTGCACGTCCAAAGCCGCAAATGCCGCCTTTTCTTGGAGGCTGCGGGTAGGCAGGACCCGCACCATCTCGGCGCGAAACTGGGCGATGAAGTCAGGCTGCTTGGCGCCCGAAGGCTCTTCGGTCGAGGCTCCCTCACCGACCATCTTCGGCGACTCGCCATTAGCCATGTCGTGCAACTTGCCTCGGAGCCACGAACCCTATCTGAGGTTCGCCTAGACGGGTGCTGCCGGTAATCTAGTCCCGTGAAAACCTTGGCGGACCCGACACGATTCGAACGTGCGACCTTCGCCTTCGGAGGGCGACGCTCTATCCAACTGAGCTACGGGTCCCGCATCTCCCTCATAGCCGGAACGCGGGCGTCCGGGAAGGGCCGGGCGGTCAGGCGGATTCCTCGCGCAGCCAGCGCGCGGCGGCGCGGTCGGCGCCGGAGGGCAGGGGGGCGGCCGGGGCGCGCAGCCAGGACAGGATGTCGCCCAGCGGCACCGCCCGCCCCAGATCGCGCAGCATCAGGTGGTAGTCGTCCGGGTAGTAGGCGAGCCGTTCGGCGCCGTCGCGCGGCAGGGCGCGCCACATGGTCGCCATCGCGCCCTTCGGCACCAGCTCATCCTCGCCGCCGTACAGGAACAGGCCGGGCGCGGTGAAGCGCGGGGCGGCGGCGAGGGCGGCGTCCATCAGGTCCACCAGGCCGCGCAGCGTGTCGATCCGCGTCTCATGGATGGTCAGCGGATCGCGCGACAGGCGGATCAGCGCGGCGCGGTTGTCGCTCGCGGTCACCTGCACCGGCGCGCCGCTGAGCGCCACGCCCGGCAGCAGTTCCGCCCCCAGCCACAGCGTGCTGCGCAGGAACACGTTCATGGTGGCGCGCCCCCACACCGCCGGCGCCACCAGCACGTAGCTTGCGGCGGCGGGCGCCAGCCCCCCGGTCGCGAGGCACATCAGCACCGCCCCGCCCATGCTTTCGCCCATCAGCACCAGCGGCAGGCCGGGGTGGCGGGCGCGCACCTGGCCGGCCAGTTCCGCCGCATCGGCGACCAGGGTCGGGATGCCGGGCCAGAAGCCGCGCCCGGGTGCGGCGCCGAAGCCGCGCTGGTCGGGCGCGTACAGGGCGCAGCCCGCCCCGGTCAGGTCGGCGGCGGGGATTTCCCAGGCGTCGCGGCTGTCGTTGAACCCGTGCAGCGCCAGCACCAGCCGGGTCGGCGGCCCGTCCGGCAGCCAGCGTCGATAGGGCAGCACCGCGCCGTCGCGCAGGGTGAACACCCCGTCCTGCACGGGCGCGCGGGCGGGCCGGCCGGACAGCACCTGCCCGCCCGCGCAGCCGGCCAGGGCCAGGGCGGCCGCCCCCGTCAGCAGCGTGCGGCGGGTGGGGCCGGGCGCGGGGATGGCACGGGCGGCGGTTGCAAGCATGGGCGGTATCGGTATCATGAAACGGCCCGTCCCGGGCATCCCCCATCGTGCGAGGATCCGATGCCGGACACGCTGCCGCCCAATGCCGCGCCCCCTGGCGCGCCCAGCGAGGTGATCCATGTCGATGACGTGGTGGTGGCCTGCGACGGCGGCGGCGGCCCGCTCGGCCATCCGCGGGTGTTCCTGCGCATCGAGGGGCGGGAGACGATGTGCCCCTACTGCTCGCGCGTCTATGTCCTGAACGAAGGCGCCGGCCACGCCTCCGCCCACTGACGCGGCCGGGGGCGGGGCGCCGGCCCCGCATCTGGTGCTGATCGACGGCTCGGGGTTCATCTTCCGCGCCTTCCACGCCCTGCCGCCGATGACCCGGCCGGATGGCGTGCCGGTGAATGCCGTGTTCGGCTTCACCAACATGCTGGCCAAGCTGCTGCGCGAACACGCCGGCACGCATCTGGCGGTGATCTTCGACGCCGGCCGCCACACGTTCCGCAACCGGCTGTACGACCGCTACAAGGCGCAGCGGCCGGAACCGCCCGAGGAGCTGCGCCCGCAATTCGCCCTGGTGCGCGAGGCGACCGCCGCGTTCGGCGTGCCGGCGATCGAGCTGGCCGACTGGGAGGCGGACGACCTGATCGCCTCCTACGCGCGGGCAGCGGTGGCGGCGGGCGGGCAGGCGACCATCGTGTCCTCCGACAAAGATCTGATGCAGTTGCTGCGCGAGGGGGTCGCGATGCTGGACCCGATCAAGCAGAAGCCGATCGGCCCCGCCGAGGTGATGGAGAAGTTCGGCGTCCCACCCGGCAAGCTGATCGAGGCGCAGGCGCTGATGGGCGACACGGTGGACAACGTGCCCGGCGTGCCCGGCATCGGCCCGAAGAACGCTGCCCAGCTCATCGGCGAGTTCGGCGATCTGGAGGGGGTGCTGGCCGCCGCGCCGGCGATGAAGCCGTCCAAGCGGCGGGACATGCTGATCGCCCATGCCGCGGATGCCCGCCTGTCCCGCGAGCTGGTCACGCTGCGCGACGACGTGCCGCTGCCGATGCCGCTGAGCGAGCTGGCGGTCCGCGAGCCGGACCGCGCGCGGCTGGCCGAATGGCTGCGCGCGCAGGGCTTCCGCTCGACGCTGACCCGGCTCGGCCTGGACGGCGCCGCCCCGGCGGAAAGCGCAGCCTCGCCGTCCCCCGCGCCGGATGCGGCGGCGGCGGCGGCGGTGCCGTTCGGCCGCTATGCCTGCGTCACCACCACCGAGGCCCTGGCCGCCTGGATCGCCGCGGCGCGGGCGGCGGGCGTGGTCGCGGTGGATACCGAGACCGACAGTCTCGATCCGATGCGGGCCGCGCTGGTCGGGTTCTCGCTGGCGACCGCGCCGGGGCGCGCCTGCTACGTGCCGGTGCGCCACGGCGGGGATGCCGCGCTGCTGCCGCCGGCCGAGGCGGTCGCGGCGCTGGCGCCGCTGCTGGCCGACGCATCGGTGCTCAAGGTGTTCCACAACGCCAAGTTCGACCTGACCGTGCTGGTGCGCGCCGGCGCGCCGGAAGCGGCGCCGGTCGATGATTCCATGCTGATCTCCTACGCCCAGGATGCCGGGGCGCACGGGCACGGGATGGACGAACTCTCCGTCCTGCATCTCGGCCACACGCCGATCAGCTATGACGAAGTCACCGGCACCGGCAAGGCGCGCATCGGCTTCGCCGACGTGCCGCTGGACCGCGCCACCGCCTATGCGGCGGAGGATGCGGACGTGACGCTGCGGCTGTGGCAGGCGCTGCGGCCGCGACTGCGCGGGGCGCGGGCGCTGGCGCTGTACGAGCAGATCGAGCGGCGGCTGATCCCGGTGCTGCGGGCAATGGAGGTCGCCGGCATCGCCGTCGATGCCGACGACCTGCGCGCCATGTCGGTGGATTTCGCGCAGCGCATGGCGGTGATCGAACAGGACATCCATCGCCTGGCCGGCGGGCCGTTCAATGTCGGCAGCGCCAAGCAGCTCGGCGAGGTGCTGTTCGACCGCATGGGCCTGCCCGGCGGCAAGCGCATGAAGACCGGCGCCTGGGGCACCGATGCCGGCGTGTTGCAGGCGCTGGCCGAACAGGGCCACGACCTGCCGCAGCGCGTGCTGGACTGGCGGCAGTTGCAGAAGCTGAAATCCACCTACGCCGACGCGCTGGTGGAGCAGATCAACCCCGCCACCGGGCGCGTGCACACCAGCTTCGCCATGGCGATCGCCAGCACCGGGCGGCTGTCCTCCACCGATCCCAATTTGCAGAACATCCCGATCCGCACCGAGGAAGGCAGCCGCATCCGCCGCGCCTTCGTCGCCGCGCCGGGGCATCTGCTGGTCAGCGCCGACTATTCGCAGATCGAGCTGCGGCTGCTCGCCGATGTCGCCGACATCCCGGCACTGCGCGAAAGCTTCGCGCGCGGGGAGGATATCCACGCGCGCACCGCAAGCGAGGTGTTCGGCATCCCGATGGCCGGCATGGACCCGATGACGCGGCGGCGCGCCAAGGCGATCAATTTCGGCATCATCTACGGCATCAGCGCGTTCGGGCTGGCACGCCAGTTGCAGATCACGCCCGGGGAGGCGCGCGCCTATATCGACGCCTATTTCGCGCGCTATCCCGCCATCCGCACCTACATGGAACGCACCCGCGAACAGGCGCGCATCGCCGGCTTCGTGCTGACGCCGTTCGGCCGGCGCTGCTGGATTCCCGGCATCGCCGACAAGAACCCGGCGCGCCGCGGCTATGCCGAGCGGCAGGCGATCAACGCGCCGTTGCAGGGCGGGGCCGCGGACATCATCAAGCGTGCGATGGCGCGCCTGCCGGCGGCGCTGCGCAGCGCCGGCCTCGCCGCCCGCATGCTGCTGCAAGTGCATGACGAACTGCTGTTCGAGGCGCCGGAGGCCGAGGC
>JAKAZX010000004.1 GCA_021826485.1 Pseudomonadota bacterium
TTTCTCTCCCGCCTTCGCGGACCGCCGCGTGCCCGCCGCCGGCTTGCCCGGCTATTCCGCCGCGATCCGCACCAGTTCCGCCGCCGCGCCGTCCTCCCCGTTGCCCAGCCGCGCCAGCAGCGCCGCCAGGATCGCCGGCGCCTCCGCCTCGAAGCGGAACGGCGGGTTGACCACCAGCAGGCCGCAGCCGTTCAGCCGCGCCGGGTCCAGGGGCGCACGCAGCAGCAGCTCGGCGGCCACCACGTCGCGCAGGCCGTCCGCCTGGACGGCAGCGAAGAAGTCGCGCACCGGGGCGCGGTGCTTGACCGGATACCAGGCGGCGAACACGCCGGCCGGGAACTTCGTCACCGCCCGGCGCAGCGCGGCGGCGAGGCGGGCGAACTCGTCCGGCGCCTCGTAGGGTGGGTCGATCAGCACCAGCGCGCGGCGTTCGGGCGGCGGCAGCAGGGCGCCCAGCGCCTCCCACGCGTCGCGGCGATGCACGCCCACCTGCCGGTCGCCGGCGAACCGTCGGCGCAGCGCGGCATGGTCCTCCGGATGCAGCTCGCAGCAGGCCAGCCGGTCATCCGGCCGCAGCAGCCGCCGCGCCAGCAGCGGCGAACCGGGATAGAGGCCGAGCGCCTGCACCAACCCGACATAGGCGGCAAGCGGCGGCGGCGGGTCGTCAAGCAGGCGGCCGATGCCGTCGCGCCATTCGCCGGTGCGGGCGGCGGGGCCGGCGGCGAGATCGTAGCCGCCGGCGCCGGCATGGGTGTCCAGCAGCAGGAAAGGCGCCGGCTTGCGCTGCATCGCGCCGATCAGCCACAGCAGCAGGGCGTGCTTCAGGCAGTCGGCGAAATTACCGGCATGGTAGGCGTGGCGGTAGTTCACGCGGCCAGACTCTCCAGCGGCCAGCGCGGGCGCGGCGCATGGTCCAGCGGATCGGTCAGGCCGCGGCGCAGCCGCTCGATGCCGCACCAGGCGACCATCACCGCATTGTCCCCGCACAGCCGCAGCGGCGGGGCGTGGAGCGTGAAGCCGTGCCGCGCCGCCGCCCCCGCCAGCGCCGCGCGCAGCGCCGCGTTGGCGGCAACCCCGCCCGCCACCACCAGCGTCCGCGCGGCGTGGGTGGCCGCGAACATGCGCATGGCGTGGTCGGCGCGGTCGGCCATCACCGCGGCCACCGCGGCCTGGAAGGCTGCGGCGACATCGGCGGGGCGCGCCGCCGGCTCGCGGGCCAGCAGGTGGGCAACCGCGGTCTTGAGGCCGGAGAAGCTGAAATCGCAGCCCGGCCGGCCGAGCAACGGGCGCGGCAGCGGATGGCGGTGCGGATCGCCCGCCGCCGCCAGCCGCTCCAGCGCCGGGCCGCCGGGCCAGCCGAGGCCGAGCAGCTTGGCCGCCTTGTCGAACGCCTCGCCGGCGGCATCGTCGATCGTGCCGCCCAGCCGGAGATGCCGCCCGACCCCTTCCACCGAAACGCACTGGCAATGCCCACCGGAGACCAGCAACAGCAGATAGGGAAAATCGACCCCGCCCGGCACCAGCCCGGGCAGCCGCACGGTCAGCGCATGCGCCTCCAGATGGTTGACCGCGACGAAGGGCAGGCCGTGCGCCAGCGCCAGCCCCTTGGCGAAGCCGCTGCCGACCAGCAGCCCGCCGATCAGCCCCGGCCCCGCCGTGGCGGCGACCGCGCCCAGCGCCGCCGGGGAGGCGCCGCCGCGCGCCAGCACGTCCGCGACCAGCCGAGGCAGATGGTCCAGATGCGCGCGGGCCGCGATTTCCGGCACCACGCCGCCATAGGGGGCATGGTCTTGCTGGCTCAGCACCGCCTCCGCCAGCACCTGCCCGTCCGCGGCCAACAGCGCCGACGCGGTCTCGTCGCAGGAGGTTTCGATGCCCAGGACCGGACCGTCCGGCTGCATGCGGATCGCCTTCATCTTCGCCCACCGGTGTTCTAGGCTGCCGGCATGGACACTGCCCAGCACCGCCCGCTCCGCCTCGGCACGCGCGGGTCGCCGCTGGCGATGGTCCAGACCCGCACGGTGCTGGCACGGCTGCGCGCGGCGCAGCCCGGCCTTGCCGCGGAGGCCGAGGTCATCACCACGACGGGCGACGCGGTGCAGGATCGGCGGCTCGCGGAGATCGGCGGCAAGGGCCTGTTCGCCAAGGAAATCCATGAGGCGCTGCTGGACCGGCGGATCGACGCCGCGGTGCATTCGCTGAAGGACCTGGAAACTGCACTGCCGCCCGGCATCGTGCTGGCCGCCGTGCTGCCGCGGGAGGATGCGCGCGACGCGCTGATCCTGCCGCCCGGCGCGCCGCCGCCCGACCCGGCAGAGCCGCTGGCAGCGCTGCCGCAGGGCGCGGCGGTGGGCACCAGCTCGGTGCGGCGGCAGGCGCAGTTGCTGCACGCGCGCCCCGACCTGCGCGTCGGGCTGCTGCGCGGCAACGTGCAGACGCGGCTGGCAAAGCTGCGGGACGGGCAGATGGCGGCGACGCTGCTGGCCCTCGCCGGGCTGCGCCGGCTGGGCCTGGCCGATGCCGCCAGCATCGTCCTGCCGCCGGACGTGATGCTGCCGGCCGCGGGCCAGGGCATCGTCGGCATCACCGCGCGGCAGGACGATGCGGCACTGTGCCGCCTGCTCGCCGCGCTGGGCGATGCCGAGGCGATGCTGGCGGCGACCGCCGAACGGGCGCTGCTGCATGAACTGGACGGGTCCTGCCGCACGCCGATCGGCGCCCATGCCCACCGGCTGCCCGACGGGCGGCTGCATGTCGAGGGTCTGGTGGCGCGCGCCGACGGCAGTTTCCTGCTGCGCCGCGTGCTGGTCGGGGCACCGGAACACGCGGCGGCGCTCGGCGCCGACCTCGGCCGCGCGCTGCGCGCCGACAGCCCCCCCGACGTGCTTGCCTGACGCGGTGCTGGTGACGCGCCCGGAGCCGGGCGCGCAGGCGACCGCCGCCCGCCTCGCCGTCCTGGGCCGGACCGCGGTGATCGCCCCTTTGCTCACGGTCCGGCCGCGCCCGCTCGCCGCCGCCGGCCGGCTGCAGGCGGTGCTGGTGACCAGTGGCAACGCGCTCCCCGCCATCCCGCCACCGCTGCGGGCGCTGCCGCTGCTCGCGGTCGGCGATGCGACCGCAGCCCGCGCCGCGGCGGCGGGCTTTGGCGTCGTTCACAGCGCCGCCGGCGATGCCGTGGCGCTGGCGGCACTGGCCTGCCGGCTATGCCGGCCGGAGGCGGGGGCGCTGCTGCTGGCGGGCGGCGCCGGCCAGGGCGGGCCGCTCGCGGCGGCGCTGCGGGCGGCGGGGTTCCGGGTGCAGCGGCGGGTGGCCTATGCCACACGGCCGGCCGCCGCCCTGCCGGCCGCCGCCGCCGCGGCGTTGCGGGACGGGGAGCTGACGGCCGCGCTGTTCTTCTCCGCGATCACCGCTCGCGTTTTCGTGACATTGCTGCCGCAGGCGGTGGCACCGGATGCGCTGCAGAAAGTGACGGCGCTGGCGTTGTCGGATGCGGTGGGGCGCGCGCTGCGCCCCTTGCCGTGGCGGGCCATCCGTGTTGCATCGCACCCAACCCAGGACGAACTGCTGACCCTGCTGCCATGAGCGACATCCAACCTGCCGATGCCCCCGTCCCCGTCGAGGCCGCGCCGGAACCGCCGCCCCCGCCGCCAGCCCCGCGGGAGGAGCCGCGCCGCCGCCGCGGGCCGTGGCCCGTGCTGGCAGCGCTGCTGTTCGTGCTGCTGTTCGCCGCAGTCGGCTGGCTGTGGCTGCAACAGCAGCAACAGCAGCAGGCCGGCGGCGGGGCGGCGGTGACGGCCGAATTGGCGGCGCTGCAGGATCGCGTGGCGGCGCTGGACCGGCAGGTGGCGGGGCTCTCCAGCCGCCCCGCGCCGGCCCCCGCCGCGGCCGTGGACCTGCGCCCGCTGGAGGCGCGCGTGGCGGCGCTGGAGCAGCGACCGGCGCAGCCGGCGCCGGCGCCGCCGCAGGACCTCTCGCCGCTCGCCCAGAAGCTCGACAGCGTCGCCGCCGACGCGGCTGCCGCCAAGGGGCAGGAAGCGGATCTGGGCGGCCGGCTGGCGGCGCTGGAGCAGCGGCTGAGCACCGCCGAGCAGCAGGCCGACCAGCTCGGCGCCAAGGCGGCGGTCGCACAGCGCATCGCCCAGGCACAGGTGGCGCTGGAGGGCGGTGCCCCGCTCGGCTCCATCCCCGGCGCGCCGCCGGCACTCGCCCGGTTCGCCGAACAGTCGCCGCCCACCGAGGCCGCCTTGCGCCTGACCTTCCCGGACGCCGCTGCCGCCGCCGAGCAGGCCAGCCGCCCCTCGGTCGCCGGCAAGTCGTTCGGCGAGCGCATGTGGCTGCGCGCCCGCGCGCTGATCACCGTCAAGCAGGGCGACCGCGTGGTGGTCGGCGCCCCGGCCGCCGAGGTGCTGGGGCAGGCGCGGGCGCGGCTGGATGCCGGCGACCTCGCCGGCGCGGTCGCCGCGCTGGATGGGCTGGACGGCCCGGCCGCGCAGGCGATGGCCGGCTGGCGGGCGCAAGCGCAGTCGCTGCTGGACGCCCGCGCGGCACTCGCCCAGATGGCGCGCGGCTGATGCGCCGCGTCCTCCTGTTGCTCGTCGCCGCGATCCTGGTGGTCGCGCTGGCGTGGTGGGTGGCCGGGCTGCCCGGCACCGTCTCGGTCGGCCTCTATGGCTACACGGTGCAGCTTGCCACCTCGCTGGCACTGGTCGCGACGGCGCTGCTGGTGATCGTGCTGGTGCTGCTGGTACGGCTGCTCGCCTGGGTGCTCGCCACCCCGCGCCGGCTGCGCGCGCGGCGGGAACGGCGACGGCGGCAGGCGGGGGACCGGGCCGTCACGCGCACGCTGGTGGCCCTGGCCGCCGGGGAGGACGGGAACGCCCGGCGCGAGGCGGGACGTGCCCGCCGCCTGCTCGGCGACACGCCGCAGACGCTGCTGCTGGCCGCCGAAGCCGGAAGGCTGGCGCAGCGGGAGGATGAGGCGACCGCGCTCTATCAGCAGCTCGCCGCGGACCAGGACGCCGCCCTGCTCGGCTTGCGCGGCTTGTTCCGCCAGGCGGTGAACCGCGAGGCGTGGGAGGAGGCGGCGACCATCGCCCGCCGCGCCGAGGCGGTGCATCCCGGCGGCGCCTGGCTGCGGGAGGAGCGGGCACAGCTTGCCGTGCGCACCGGCAACTGGGCGCAGGCGCTCAGCCTCGCCCCGCCGGAGGCGCCGCGCGCCGCCTATGCCACCGCCGCGGCCGAGGCCGCGATCGACCCGGCCGAAGGGCTGCGGCTGGCCAAGCGGGCCTGGCAGGACAATCCCGGCTTCACGCCGGCGGCGCTGGCCTATGCCACGCGGCTGCGGGCGGCGGGGCGCGAAGCGCGCGCGCAGGAGGTGCTGCGGCAGGCCTGGCGCGACGCGCCGCAGCCGGATCTGGCCACCCTGGCGCTGGCGCCGATCAGCGACCCGCTCGCCCGCGTGCGCGAGGCCGGGCGGATCGCCCGCAGCGCGCCGGACCATCCGGAAAGCCACCTGCTGCTGGCCCGCACGACGCTGGCCGCCGGGCTGACCGGCGAGGCGCGGCGGCATCTGGAGGCGGCGCGCGGCGCCGGCCTGAACCAGCGCCGGCTGTGGCTGTTGCAGGCCGATCTGGAGGAGGCGGAGAGCGGGGAGAGCGAATCGGGCCGGATCGCCCAGCGCGAGGCCTTGCGCCGCGCCGCCGCCGCCGAGCCGGACCCGGCCTGGCGCTGCGAGGCCTGCGGCGCCGAGCACACCACCTGGCTCGCCACCTGCCCCGCCTGCCACGCCGCCGGCCGCATTCGCTGGAGCACGCCGCGGCTGGCGCTGCCGGCGGCGTAGCGGTCAGGTCCTCGCGCCGATGCTCAGCCTGCACCGGGCCTGCTAAGCGCGCATTCGCGAAATCTCCAGCAGCACCTCGGCTTCCTGCTGCTTCTCCGTCAGGCGCTGGTTGACCAGGTCGCCGATGCTGACGATGCCCGCGAGGCGGCCATCCTCCATCACCGGGACGTGGCGCACCTTGTTGATCGTCATCAGCCGCAGGATGTCGTCGATCCGGTCGGCGGCGCGGCAGGTGATGACATTGTGGGTCATCACCTCGGCCAGCGGGCGGGCCAGCACCGGCGGGCCGTGATGCGCCAGCAGGCGCACCAAGTCGCGTTCCGAAAAGATGCCGGCCAGCTTCTGCCACTGGTCCTCGATCACCACCGCGCCGATCCGCCGCTCCGCCAGCAGGCGCACGGCGCGCTCCACCGTTTCGGTCGGCAGCAGCGTCGCCACCACCCGGCCCTTGGTCGCAATGACGTCGGAAATCAGCATGGCCACCCTCCGCGCCTGACATCAGACCGAAGAGTCAACATGGGCGCGTCCGCCGCACCGGCCAAACCGGGCGGCGGTTAAGCCTGGGCCATCCCGGTCACGAACCGGCGAGCAGGCCGGCGGAGACGGCGGGAGCGGCTACCGCTCCTCCTCCCCGGCTTCCGGCTCCACGTCCACATCGGCGATGCCGGCATCCCCGTCCTCGAGGTCGGAGGCGTCTTCCAGCACGTCCTCCTCCACCTCCTCCTCGGGGGTTTCCACCTCCACTTCGCCGTCCTCGACGCCGGGGACCGGCAGCACCTTGGGACGACGCTTCTCCTCCAGCACGTTGCCGCCGGCGCGGCGGGCGCGCGGCTGCTCGGCCGGCTGCTCGGTGCCGCATTTCGGGCAGACCGCCGGCTGCTTCGTCAGATCGTAGAAACGGGTACCGCAGGAGACGCAGACCCGCTTGGTGCCGAGTTCCGGCTTGGCCATGGCATGCCTCAGGACGCGCGTTCGGGAAGGAAAGCGCGCGCCCATGCCACCCTGCTTCCTGCCTGTCAAACCCGCCGGACGCGTGCTAATCGCGCCGCCATGTCCGCCGCCGCCCGCACGCTGACCGCGCGCCGCCCTGCCGCCCCGCTCGCCGGAACCATTGCCGTTCCGGGCGACAAGTCGATTTCCCACCGCGCGCTGATGTTCGGCGCCCTGGCGATCGGGGAGACAAGCATCGCCGGACTGCTGGAGGGCGAGGACGTGCTGCGCACCGCCGCCGCCATGCGCGCGCTGGGGGCGACGGTGACGCGCGACGCCCCCGGCGCCTGGCGGGTGGCCGGGCGCGGCGTCGGCGGGCTGACCGAGCCGGACGAGGTGCTGGACATGGGCAATTCCGGCACTGCGGCCCGGCTGCTGGCCGGCATCCTGGCCAGCCACCCGCTGTTTGCCGTGATGACCGGCGATGCCAGCCTGCGGCGGCGCCCGATGCGCCGGGTGATCGACCCGCTGAGCGCCTGCGGCGCCCGCTTCACCGCCCGCGAGGGCGGACGGCTGCCGCTCGCCATCGAAGGTGCGACGGAGGCGCTGCCGCTCGACTACCGGCTGCCCGTCGCCTCCGCCCAGGTGAAAAGCGCGGTGCTGCTGTGCGGCCTGAACGCACCCGGCATCACCCGCGTCGAGGAGCCGGAGCCGACCCGCGACCATTCGGAGAACATGCTCCGCCATTTCGGGGCGGAGGTCGCAGTGGTGCCGGCCGGCACCGGCCGGGTGATCACGCTGCGTGGCCAGCCGGAATTGCGCGGTGCCGACGTGACGGTGCCCGGCGACCCGTCCTCGGCCGCCTTTCCGATCGTCGCCGCGCTGCTGGTCCCCGGCTCGCGGCTGACCATCACCGGGGTCGGGCTGAACCCGCTGCGTACCGGCCTGTTCGCGACCCTGCGGGAGATGGGTGCGGCGCTGACCGTGACGCGGGAGCGGCTGGCCGGCGGCGAGCCGGTCGGCGACCTGCTGGTGGAGCACACGGCGCTGCGCGGCACCGAGGTGCCGCCGGGGCGGGTGCCCAGCATGATCGACGAGTTTCCCGTCCTGGCCGTCGCCGCCGCCTGCGCCCAGGGGGTGACGCGGATGCGCGGCCTGCATGAGCTGAGGGTGAAGGAAAGCGACCGGCTGACCGCGACCGCCGCCCTGCTGTCCGCCAACGGCGCGCGAGTGGAGCTGGATGGCGACGACCTGGTGGTGCATGGCACCGGCCGCCCACCCGCCGGCGGCGGGCTGGTCGCGACCCATATGGACCACCGCCTGGCGATGAGCGCGCTGGTGCTCGGGCTGGCCACCGCGCAACCGGTGACGGTCGATGACGGCAGCTTCATCGACACGTCCTTCCCCGGCTTCGTCGCGCTGATGAACGCCGCCGCCGGCGAGGGCGCACCGGCGCTGCTGGCGGCGTGAGCCGCATCATCGCCATCGACGGCCCGGCCGCGGCCGGCAAGGGGACGCTCGCCAAGCGGCTGGCGGCGCATTTCGGCCTGCCGCACCTGGATACCGGCCTGCTCTACCGCGCCACCGGCCGGCGCGTGCTGGACGCCGGCGGCAACCCGGCGGACCCTGCCACGGCGGCAGCGGCGGCGCGGGCCTTGCAGCCCGACGACCTCGCGCGCGCCGACCTGCGCGGGCCGGAGGCCGACAATGCCGCGGCACAGGTCGCGGCGATCCCGGCGGTGCGCGCCGCCCTGCTCGATTTCCAGCGCAGCTTCGGCCGCACGCAGGGGGCGGTGCTGGACGGGCGGGACATCGGCACGATCGTGTTCCCCGACGCCACCGCCAAGCTGTTCGTGACCGCGAGCGTGGCGGCGCGTGGCCAGCGCCGCTGGCGAGAATTGCAGGCCCGTGGCGTCGCCGCCGATCTGGAGGCCGTGACCGCGCTGATCCGCGAGCGCGACGCGCAGGCCGCGGCGCGCGCCGCCGCCCCGCTGGTGCAGGCGCCCGACGCGCTGCCGCTGGACACCACCGATCTCGACGCCGACGCGACCTTCGCGCGGGCGCTGGAACTGCTCAGCGATCGGCTCGGGACGCCGGCGCGCTGAAGGCGCGCCGGCTGCCGTCCTGCACCGCCTGCTCGGCGGAGCGGAACACCCAGTCCGCACCGATGCCCGCGAGCAGGCCGGTGCGCCGCGCGTCCTGCTGCGCCCGCTCGGCCGACAGGCGGGCGAGCGCCACGGCGATGCCGCGCCCGCGCAGCGCCGCCACCTCGGCCAGCAGGATGCGCGCGGCGGTGTAGTCGATGCCGACCACGCCGCTTGCCTCCAGCACCACCAGCCCGACCGGCGGGCGCGCTGCCGCCACGGCGGCATTCAGCCGGCGGCAGATATAGACGATGTTGGTGAAGTTCAGCGGCGCGGCCGGCGCGAACACCAGCACGCCGGGCACCTGCTCGCCCCGCTCCTCCCCGTCCGGCGGCCACCAGACGGTGCTGCCCGGGGCACGGGCGAGTTCGACGCATTGCGGCCGCGCCAGGCCGTAGAAGCTCTGCATCAGCGACAGCGCGACCGCCGCCAGCATCCCCGCCTCGATCGGCAGGAACACCACCAGCGCGGCAGCGGCGGCGACGAGCAGGATCTCCGTCCCGCCGCGCCGCAGGATGCGCAGCATCTCCCCGATGCGGGTGATGCGCACCGCGATCGCCAGCAAGATGCCGGCCAGCGCCGCCTGCGGCACCGCCGCCAGCAGGCTGCCGCCGCGCAGCATCAGCGCCAGCGCGCAGCCGACCGCGACCAGGGACGCCACCTGCGACCGCCCGCCCGCCGCCACCACCGCCGCGGTGCGCGGCGGGCTGGCATCGACCGCGAAGGCGCCGAACAGGCCCGAGAGGATGCTGCCTGCCCCGACGCCGGCAAAGTCCGGACCGACCGGCACGAGCGTCTCGCCGGGCCCGGCGAAGGCGCGCACCACCGCGGCGGTCTGCACCATGCAGACCAGCGCCACCACCAGGGCCAGCGGCATCAGCCGCAGCATCACCGCAAGCGTCGGCAGCGCCGGGGGATGCGGATAGGGCATGCCCGGCGGCAGCGCCGCCAGCATCGCGACCCCCTGCCCGCGCAGCCCGAACGCCGCCACCACCCCCGCCGCGGCGAGCACGGCGAGCAGGGCGCCCGGCAGATGCGGCATCCAGCGCTCGGCCGCCAGCATCGCCGCCGCGGTGCCAAGCCCGATCGCCAGCGCGAACGGGTTGAGGCCCGGCACCGCCGCGGCAATCCGCAGCAGCCGCGCGGGCAGCGTGCCGGCCGGCTCGGCGATGCCGAACAGCGCCGGCAACTGCCCGACCACGATATGCACCGCGATCCCGGCCAACAGCCCGGTGGTGACGGGGATCGACAGCAGGTCGGCGATCCAGCCGGCGCGCAGCAGCGCTGCCAGGATCAGCACCGCCCCCGCCATCAGGGCGAGCAGCGCGGCAAGCTGCGGATAGGGCGGCAGGCCCGCGACGGCCAGTGCCGCCAGCCCGCCGGCGAAGATCGGCGCGATGGTGCTGTCCGCGCCCACCGAAACGACCCGATTGGCGCCGAGCAGCGCGAAGCCGAGCGAGCCGGCGAGAAAGGCGACCAGTCCGGCCTGCGCCGGCAGGCCGGCGAGGCGGGCGGTGGCCAGTTGCTCGGGCAGCGCGATCGCCGCCAGCAGCAGCCCGGCCAGCACGTCCGCCGGCAGCCAGGCGGGTGTCCAGCCGCGCCAGGATGCGAACAGCCAGCCCCGGCGGTTCTCGGCCCCGCCGGGGGCGGGCACCGTCAGTGCCCGAACAGCGGGCCGGGCGGCGGCGCCGCGCGGGTATAGTCCATGCGGGTGTAGGCGCCGCCCTGGTAGCGCTCGACAACCGCATCGCCGCTGGTCTTGCCGCGCACCTTGTCCGCCCAGGCATCGGCGCTGTCCTGCGGCGTCCAGCCGATCAGCGCGCGCGCGTCGCTTCCCCAGAAGCTGCGGCTGTTGTTGGAGGCACCCCAGATCACCGCGCAACCGGTGCGCGGCGCCAGTGTCGCCCGCTCGCACAGCCGGCAGAGATCGCCATAGGACAGCCAGGTCGCCAGCATCCGCTCCTCCGTCGGTTCGGGGAAGCAGGAGCCGATGCGGACCAGCACGCTCTCCACACCATGCTTGTACCAGTAGAGCCGCGCCATGCCCTCCCCATACATCTTGGACAGGCCGTAATAGCCGTCCGGCATGAGCTGGCAGTCGGCGTCCAGTTTCTCGCTGCGCTCATGGAAGCCGATCGAATGATTGGAGCTGGCGAACAGCACGCGCGCACCTTCCCGCCGCGCCGCCTCATAGACGTGATACAGGCCGCGCAGGTTCGGACCCATCACTTCCTCGAACGGCCGTTCCACGGAGACGCCGCCGAAATGCAGGATCATCCCGCAACCCTCCGCCAGCCGCAGCAGTGCCACGCCGTCGTTCAGGTCGGCGCGGGTGAACTGCGCCCGCTCGGGCAGCGCATCGGGAAAAGGCGCGATGTCGGTCAGCCGCAGCGTCCAGCCGCGTGCCGCCAGGAACGGCGCGATCTGCCGCCCCAACGCGCCGGAGGCGCCGGTCAGCAGGACGGGCTTCTGCGGAATCTCGGCCATGACAGGCTCCCCCCTCAATCGACAAACAGCGCGACCGGCGCGCCGGCGACCGGCGCGTCGAGGCGGAACAGCCCGCCCATCGTCGGATACCGCGCAAGGGTTGCCGCATCGCGCCCGGCGCGCAAGCTGGTGACGAAAATGGCAGCGCCGGCGAAACACGGCATGGTCGGCGCCGGCACCGGCAGCGCCACTTTTTCGAGCAGTTTGCCGGTCGGGCTGAAGCGGTTGAGGCAGGCGGCCGAGTTGCCGGCCGACCAATAGCAGCCATCCGCATCGGTCGCGCCGCCGTCCGGTCGCCCTTCCTCCGCGCTCAGCGTTGCGATCACGCGGCGGTTGGCGATGGTGCCGGCGGCAGCGTCGAAATCGAACGCCTCGATCACGCCGGGCGTGGTGTCCGTGTGGAACATGGTCGCACCATCCGGCGACCAGGCGAGACCGTTGCTGTTGGCATACCCCTCCGCCCGCCGCTCCGCCCGCCCGTCGGGAGTGATGCGCCAGAGCGCCGCGAGCGGCCGGCGCGGCGAGCCTTCGTCGATGCCGCCGACCCAGAAGCAGCCGTCCGGCCCCACCTTCCCGTCGTTCAGCCGCACCGAGGCGGGCTGATCGAGCGGCCCGGCAAGCGGTGTGACGGCGCCGCTGTCGCGGTCGAACAGCACCACCCGGTCGCGCAGTGCGGCCACCAGCCGGCCGCTGCGGCAGAGGCCGAAGCTCGGCACGATGTCCGGCATCGGCCAGCTTCGCCGCGCGCCGCCGTCCGGCGTGAAGGCATGGATCACGCGGGCCGGGATGTCGGTGAACAGCACCTGCCCCCGCGCCGCGTCCCACACGCAGCTTTCCCCGGTCGCGCAGCGCAGGTCCCAGACCAGTTCGACGGTCACGCCTTGCGCTCCGGCAGCTTGATGCCGGTCAGCGCCTGCCAGACGCGGATGACGAAGGCATCGTCCGCCCCGCCATGACCGGACGCCGCGGCGGCCAGGTACAACTGGTGCGCCGCGGCCGCCAGCGGCAGCGGGAAGGTCAGGGCGCGCGCCTGATCCAGCACGATGCCGAGGTCCTTGACGAAGATGTTGACCGAGGACAGCGGCGTGTCGTCGCCCGCCAGCACGTGCGGCACCCGGTTCTCGAACATCCAGGAATTGCCGGCCGAGGTGGTGATGACATCGAACAGAGTCTGCGGGTCGGCGCCGGCGCGGATGCCGAGCGCCATCGCCTCGGCCGCCGCGGCGATGTGCACGCCGGCCAGCAACTGGTTGACCATCTTCACCGTGCTGCCGGCGCCATGCGCCTCGCCGAGCCGCCAGACCTTGCCGGCGATGGCATCGAGCACGGGCTGGGCGCGGTCGAAGGCGGTGGCGGGGCCGGAGGCCATCACCGTCATCCGCCCCGCCCGCGCGCCCGCCGCACCGCCCGAGACGGGCGCATCCAGCATGGCGATGCCATGCTCGTCCAGCCGCGCGCCGATCCGCCGCGCCGCCTCCGGCGCCAGGGTGGTCGAGCAGATCACCACGGCATCGGGCGTGAGCAGCGGCAGGCAGCCGTCCGGGCCGAACAGCACATCCTCCGCCTGCGCGGCGTTGACCACGAGGACGATCAGCGCGCCCATTCCCGCCGGCATGTCGGCGGCGCGCGCGACCGCCCGGCCGCCCGCCAGTTGCAGTTCCGCGCGGGCCGTTTCCCGCAGATCGCAGCCGGTGACGGCGTGCCCCTTGCGCAGCAGGTTGAGCGCCGCCCCCATGCCCATCGAGCCGAGCCCGATCACGCCGACATCCATGCCGCCCCTCCCCTCGCGTTGCGCGACAATCAGGTGGTCGGCGTGTGGCCGCCCAACTGCTCCGCCATGTCCAGATGATGCTCCAGCTCCGGCAGCAGGCGGGCGGCGAACGCCTTCACCTGCGGGTCGGTGCCCTGCGCCGCTTCGGTGCGGAACAGGCTCACCGCACTCTGGTGCATCGTCACCTGCTGGTCGAGATACTGCCGGTCGAAGGTGGCGCCGGTCAGCCCCTGCAACTGGCCGATCATGGTCTGCTGCGCATCGTTCGGCGTGGTCGGCGGGGCGATCTGCTTCTGCCGCGCCAGCGCGGTCAGCGCATCGTTCACTTTGCCGTGATCCGCCACCATGCTGCGCGCGAAGCTGCGCACGTCGGCACGCGCCGCCCGCTGCTCGGCCAGCGCCCCCTCCTGAACCTCGGCGAGGCCACTGCGTGCGGCCTGGTCGATGAAATAGGCGTCGGAGGTCGAGAGCGTCGGGTTGGTCTGCGCCTGCACCATTGCCTGGCCCTGCGCCATCGTGTTGTCGGCCACCTGTTCGGTGCGTGCGCAGGCGGCGAGCGGCAGCAGCGCAAGCAGCGCCGCGCGGGCGCCCCAGGTGGCGGGTCGGGTCATGGACATGGTCTCCGTTGCTTCACGTGCGGCAAGGAGAAGCGCGGGCGGCGGGCGGGGGTTCAGCGTCCGATACGGAAGCGTTCCACGGCGGCGACGAGGGCGCGGCGCACCCCCGGCTCCAGCGCCGAATGGCCGGCGTCCGGCACCAGCGTCAGCCGCGCCGCCGGCCAGGCCGCGGCCAGGTCGAAGGCGGTGCGGGCCGGGCAGATCACGTCATAGCGGCCCTGCACGATCTCCGCCGGCACATGGGCGATCTGGTGCATGCCGCCGAGCAGGCCGCCGGCGGTGGTTTCGTCCGGCAGGAACAGGTCGTGGGCGAAGTAATGCGCCTCGATCCGCGCGAGGCCGAGGGCGGTGCGGTCCTGCGCGAAGCTGGTCACCGTGTCGGGGCTGGGCAGCAGCGTGCTGCACGACCCCTCGTAGATCGACCAGGCGCGCGCCGCCGGCATGTGCACCGACGGATCGGGGTCGGTCAGCCGGCGCAGATAGGCGCCGAGCACGTCGCCACGCTCATGGTCCGGCAGGAAGTTGACGAAGGCGCCGTGGGCATCGGGAAACAGCGCGCCGAGCCCGCGCAGGAACCACTCCACCTCCTCGCGCCGGCCGAGGAACACGCCGCGCAGCACGCAGCCGGTGACGCGCAGCGGATTGGCCTGGGCATAGGCGAGGGCGAGCGTCGATCCCCAGGAGCCGCCGAACAGCAGCCAGCGGTCGATGCCGAGATGCTGGCGCAGCATCTCGATGTCGCGCACCAGATGGTCGGTGGTGTTCGCCTCCAGGCTGCCGAGCGGGCGGGAGCGGCCGGCACCGCGCTGGTCGAAGATCACCACGCGCCAGAACGAAGGATCGAAGAAGCGCCGGTGCACGGCCCCGGCGCCGGCGCCCGGCCCGCCATGCAGGAACAGCGCCGGCATCCCGCGCGGGTTGCCCACCTGTTCCCAGTACATCACGTGGCCGTCGGACAGCGGCAGATAGCCGGTTTCGAACGGTCCTATCTCGGGGAACAAGTCACCGCGGGGCATGGCGCCCCCGTATAGCGTGCGGCGCGCGTGGTGGAACAGGGATCAAGCTGTTAGAATCGCGCCATGCAGCGTCTGTGGATCGCCCTTGGCGCACTGTGCGGCCTGCTCGGCGTCGCCATGGCAGCGGCGGTGGCGCATGTCGTGCCCGATCCGGCCGCGGCGGCAATGGCGGGGCGGGCGCTGCAGATGCAGGGTTGGCACGCGCTGGCGCTGCTGGCGACCGGATTGTGGGCGCCGCGCGGCGGACGGCTGGCCGATCTGGCGGGTGCGGCATTCACGCTCGGCCTGCTCGGCTTCTGCGGCGCGGTCGATGCGCTGGCGCTGGGCGGCATCCATCTCGGCCCGCTGGCGCCGGCCGGCGGCGTCCTGCTGATGCTGGGCTGGCTGCTGCTGGGCCTGTCGGCGCTCAGAAGCGGCGCAGTTCCGCGCGGAACGTTTCGGTGATGTGATCCGCCAGCGCGTCGGTGAGCGGCTGCCGCGGCTCGCGCGCCTTCAGCAGCAGGATGCCCGTCTCCTCCAGTTCCGGCAGTCCCTCTCCCGCCTGAACCGCGCGCAGCCCCTCCGGCAGCAGGGTGATCGGCGAGGCGGTGACGGCAAGCCCCGCCAGCACCGGCGCGTGCGTGCCGGCGAGCGTTGCCGAAGTATAGGCGATGCGATAGCGCCGCCCCTGCCCGGTCAGCGCCCGCAGCGCCGCAGCGCGCCAGGAACAGTTGCCGGACGCCAGCGCCAGCGGCAGCGGATCGAGCCGGTGCGGCGCATGTCGCATGGAGGTGATCCAGTGCAGCGGGCCGCGCCACAGTTCGACGGCCGGCCAGCGCAACGGTTCGTTGCCTTCCGAGCACAGCGTCAGGTCCAGCTCACCGGCGCGCAGCTTGTCCACGCATTCGCAGGAACTGGCGCAGGTGACTTCGACATCGACCGCCGGATGGGTGTCGGCAAAGCGCTTCAGGACGGCGGGCAGGTAGCGCAGCGCATAGTCGTCCGGCGTGCCCAGCCGCACCGTGCCCTGCATCGACGGCGCGCGGAACGCCGACCAGATGGCATCGTTCAGCGCCAGCAGTTCCCGCGAACGCTCCAGCAGATACTGGCCGTGCGGGGTCAGCGACACGGCGCCGCCCTTGCCGCGCAGCAGCACCCGCTGGCCGAGCACGCTTTCCAGCCGCTGCACCTGCATCGACACGGCCGATTGCGTGCGGCCGACCCGTTCGGCGGCGCGGGTGAAGCTGCCTTCCTCCGCGATATAGGCGAAGGCGCGCAGCAGGTCGGGATCGATGCCGAGGGGAGCGGACATGGTCATCAGGATATCTGATGATGGATATCAGGTCAATTCGTTTCTCTTATCCTGACCAAGCGCCCATCTTTCCTTCCGACAGCCAGAGGAGGCGAAGATGACGAGCAACGTGCTGGCGCTGCCGGTGCTGCGGCAGGCGAACGGGCGGCCCCGGTCCGGACTGCGCAATATGGTGGCGGCGTTGCGGGAGCGCTGGGTGCGCGCCCGGCGGCTGCGCGAAACGCGGCGCTACGTTCTGGGGATGGACCAGCACATGCTGGCGGATATCGGCGTCTCCCGCGCGCAGGCGCTGTTCGAGCTCGACCGCGCATCCGGACGCGGCGGGTGATCGCGACGGGTCTGCAACAAGCAAGATGTCCGGCCGACCGGCCGGGGACGGGCGAATTCAAACCGCCCATCCGGCCGGTCGTGCCGCCGACGCAGGTTTGACTCGCGCGGGGGGAACCCCTGTGTCACAGTCGAAATGCCGCAGCTTGCAGTTGTGCGGCAAGAAACTGGACCGGAATTGCTGCGGGTCTTCATATGCAGCTCAGGGGCATAGTTGCCGATCGAGACGTAAATATCGCCACGCAGGACGCGGACCGTTCGCAGGCGGCCGATGCTGCTCTGCAACTCCAGTCCGAGCAACTGCTGGAGGCCTGCCGGCTGGCCCGCATCGCCACCTGGGACATGGCGGTCCCGGAGGCCGAGGCGGAGGCGGACGCGGCCCTGATCGCGGCGTTCGGGGAGGTTCATCCGGAGGATCGCGGCCGGCTGCGCGCGGCGCTGCGCGGCGCCATCGCCTCGGGCACCGGCTTCGACGTGGAATACCGCGTGCTGGCCGACGGCCGGCGCGTCGGCTTCGCCCGCGCCGCCGGGCGCTGCCACACCGACGCGACCGGCGCGGTGGCACGCATCAGCGGCGTCGCGCAGGACATCACCGAGCGCAAGGAGGCCGAGGCGGCCAGCCTGCAGGCCGAAAAGCTCAAGGCGATCGGCCGGCTGACCGGCGGGATCGCGCATGACTTCAACAATCTGCTCACCGTCATCTCCATGAACCTGGAGATGCTGGCCGAACTGATCCCCCCGCAGCACGCGTTCTGGGACTATGTCGAACCGGCGCGGCAGGCGGCGAACAGCGGCGCCGAACTGACGGCGCGGCTGCTCGCCTTCGCCCAGCGCCAGCCGCTGCGGCCGGAGACGGTGCGGCTCGATGGTTTCCTGGCCTCGCTGCGCGAACTGGCGATGCGCACGATCGGCGGGCGCTGCACCATCGACCTGCGCGCCGATCCGGCCATCGGCGCCTGCCTGTCCGACCGCGCGCAACTGGAAAGCGCCCTGCTCAACCTGATCGCCAATGCGCGCGACGCCATGCCGGCGGGCGGGCGGATCGTGATCTCGGCGGTCAACCGGACGGTCGCCGCACCGGGCTGCGACGGGCTGGCGCCCGGCACCTACGTGTCGGTCGCGGTCGCCGACGAGGGCATCGGCGTGCCGCCCGAGATCATCGACCGCGTGTTCGAGCCGTTCTTCACCACCAAGCCGGTCGGCAAGGGCACCGGCCTCGGCCTCAGCATGGTGCTCGGCTTCGCCCGGCAGTCCGGCGGGCGGGTGGAGATCGAGAGCCGTCCGGGACACGGCACCACGGTCAGCCTGATCCTGCCGCGCGCGCCGGACGATGCGGCGCGGCCGGCACCGCGGCCGGCGCGGGCGGCCTGGCGGCCGCTGCCGCTGCGCACGCTGGTGGTGGACGACGCGCCCGAGGTGCTGCGCGCCATGACCCGGATGTGCGCCGATGTCGGGCTGCGCGCGGTCGCGGCCGGCAGTGCCGAGCAGGCGCTGGCGCTGCTGCGGCAGGCGCCGCCGTTCGACCTGCTGCTGACCGACGTGATCCTGCCCGGCCGGTTCGGCGGCGCCGAACTGGCGCGTGAGGCGCTCCGCCTGCATCCGGCGCTGCGCGTGCTCTACACCTCCGGCTATTCGGATGTGGAGATCGTCAACCGCACGCGCATCGAGCGCGGCAGCGAAGTGCTGATCAAGCCGTACAGCCGCCGCGAACTGCTGGCCGCGCTGCGGCGGGTGATGGAGGATCAGACCGCATGAGCGACGACGCGCGCGCAAGGTTTCGCGACGAGACGCGCGCGCCGCGGTGCGCGTGCTAGCGTCCGGCATGTCCGCGCCCATGACACTTCGCATCGAGAGCCGGCCATGATCAGCATCGGATATGCGCGGCATTTCGACGCGGCGCAGGCGGTGCGGCAGTGCGCGGCAACGATCCCGAAGGGCGATGCGCGCATGCTGCTGGCCTTCTGCGGCGGCAAGCACGATCCGCAGGCCGTGCTGGCGGCGCTGCGGAGCGAATTCGGCCCGGTGCCGATCGTCGGCGGCTCGGCGGCCGGGGCGCTGTGCCACCAGGCCGGCGGCTACAGTGGGCTGGAGATCGCGCTGGCCGCCTTCACGGATGCCGCGATGCTGCCGGCGATTCTCGCCGAGCCGGGTATGCAGGAGGGCGAGCAGGCCACCGGCCAGCGGCTCGGCGCCCGCATCGCTGCGGTCGCGGCGCCGGGCGCCGTGGTGCTGCTGCTGTTCGACAGCGTGGCCCGCAGCGCGCCGCTGCGCCTGCACCCGGCGAGCGAGATCGTGCGCGGCGTCACCGCGGGGCTGGGCGCGCAGACGGTGCGGCTGGTCGGCGGCGGCACGCTGACGGACATGAACCTGTCCGACGGCTGGGTGTTCGACGGCACCGGCTGCCGCAAGCACACCGCGGTCGCGCTGGTGTTTCCGCCGCAGGTGACGGCGGATATCGCGATCCTGCACGGCTGCCGCCCGGTCAGCACCTTCATGGACATCACCCGCATCGACGGCGCCGACGTGTTCGAACTGGACGGCAAGCCGGCGCTGGCGGTGATCGAGCAGATGCTGGGCCTGCCGCTCGGCGGGTCGCAGGGCCAGGACCTGTCGCTGATCGCAACACTGGGCGAAAAACAGGGCGATCCGTTCGCCCCGTATGACGAGAGCGCCTATGTCAACCGGCTGATCCTGTCGGCCAACCGCGAGGCCGGATCGATCACGCTGTTCGAGCCGGATTTTGCGCGCGGCACGCGGGTACAGATCATGGCGCGCGACAACGGGCTGATGCTGGAATCGGTCCGCCACGGCATCGCCAACATCAACCGCGCCATCGTCGCGGAGCGTGCCTTCCTCGCGCTCTATATCGATTGCGCGGGCCGCGCCAGCGCGCGCAGCGGCGCGGCGGTGGAGGAGGCGGACCTGGTGCGCAACGGCCTGCCGCCGGGCCTGCCGCTGCTCGGCTTCTACTCCGGCGTCGAGGTCGCACCGTTCGACGGCTACAGCCGCCCGCTGGACTGGACCGGCGTGATCACCGTGCTGAGCCGCACGCCATGACGACGCACGATGCCGGCCGCCAGGAGCAATTGCTGCGCGAACTGAACTACTACCGGCGCGAGTGCAACGACCTGGGCGCCCGCCTGCTGCGCCTGCAGGAGGAGCAGAGCCAGGCATTCCGCGAGGCGCGGCGCAGCCGCACAACCGCGCGCCTGGTGCGGGAGGCGTACCGGCTGGCCGACGGCGCCACGTCCCTGGACGCCGTGGGCGGCGCCATGCTCGACGTGATCGTGGACAACGCGATGTGTGACCGCGCCGCCTTCCTGGCGGAAATGCAGCCCGGCTCCGGCCTGTTCGCGGTGACGCATGTGCTCGGCCAGCCGGGGGAGCCGCGGCCGGCGGCGGTGCGGATCGCCAACTGCCCGGGCTTCTTCTTCACCACCGCGCAGACCCGCATCGAGCCGCCGGCCTATGAGCTGACCGGCATCCTCAACCTGCCGTACATCCTGTGGGCCTATGATCGCGCCAGCGGCAACGCGCTGATCCTCGGCAACCGCTCCGAAAGCAATGTCAGCCGGCCGTTCGAGGCGGGCGACCAGGAGCTGATCGAAGGCGCGCTGTCCGTCTATCTGGACGTGCTGACGCGCAAGCAGGCGGAATTGCGGCTTCGCCGTGCCAAGCAGATCGCCGAGGAAAGCGTGGCCGCGACGGCGCAGTTCCTGGCCGATGCCAGCGGCGCGCTGCGGCCGCCGCTGAATTCGATCATCGGCTGTTCGGAGAAGATGGCCAGCGGCTCGCGCTATCCGCTGACCATCGAGGGCTGCGCCGAGTTCGCCGACCGCATCCACGAGTCGGGCAACCAGGTGCTGGCGCTGATCAGCGGCATCCTGCGCTATTGCAGCTTCGCCGAGGGCACGCTGTCCTTCGCGCCGGACTGGCGGCCGCTGCGCGACGTGCTCGGCGGCGCATTGCGCGACGGCGCCAGCCTTGGCCGGCCGCGCGGCGTGCGCGTGGATGGCGATCTGGCGGAGGCCGAGGTCGAACTGCTGGTGGATGCCGACTGCTTCGGCGAAGCGCTGTCGGCCGTGGTGGGCAACGCGGTGCGCGCCAGCCCCTCCGCCGGGCGGGTGCGCGTGGCGGCGAGCCTGCGCCAGGACGGCACGATGGAGATCGGCGTGCATGGCAGCGCGGACGGCAGCGATCCGCCACCGGACCCGGCGGCTGAGGATGTCGCGCAGATCAGCCTGCCGATCCTGCGCGCCGTGGTAGAGGCTCATGACGGGCAGATCACGCTGCACGACGCGCCCGCCGCGCCGTGCGCCATCATCGCCCTGCCCGCGCACCGCGTGCGCACCAGTGCGCACGCGGCGGACGATCCGCTTTAGCCCAGCAGCTCGGGCGGCGTTGCCGCAAGGGTCGCCAGATTCTCGTCGATCGCCCGGAACAGGCCCCAGGTCTCCCCGTAATTCAGCGGGAAGCCGGGACAGCCGGCATCGGCGTCCTGCTGGCGCGCGTGGATGTAGCCGGTCCAGCGGCGCGTCGCCGGACGGCGGTGATGGAAGTCGTGGCACGGCGCGTCGCCCACCAGCACGAACAGCCGCACCGGAAGCTGCACCAGCAGCATCTGCAGCCACCAGCCCGCCCAGGCGACCGGGCCGGCACCACGGTCCGGCGGCATCGCGCCGGGGAACACGCCGGCGGTGGCACGGCAGACGAATTCCTTGCCGCGGGCGGAAATCACCGCCGCGTCGGGGAAGCGGTGTTCGCACAGGATGCGCAGCACCGTCGCCACCTGCAGCAGCACCGTGACGGGCAGCACCCAGAGCAGCAGAAACGCGCCCGGGCGGCCGGCCCACGCCGCTGCCCCCGCTGCGCCGGTCCACAGCGCGATGCCGACTGCGTCATGTGCCCAGTCGGGCGAGAGCACGCTGGCGCGCAGCCGGCGGACGAGGAAGCGCGCGTGAAACAGTGGCGAGGCGAGAACCCACAGCACCCGCCGCCACAGTGCCCGCTTCGCCAGCCCCGGCCGCAGGCCGCACATCGTGAACACGAAATCGGCGAACTCGTCCTCCCCGGTCAGCAGCTTGCGCGGACTGTGGTGCAGCATGTGCTCGCGCTGATAGGCGTCGAAATGCTTGAACAGCAGCAGCGCCGACAGCAGCCGCCCGACCTGCCGGTTGCGGGCACGGCCGCGGAACACGGTGCCGTGGGCGCAATGGTGGAACACCACGACCTGGAACAGCCCCAGCCCGCAGCAGGTGAAAAGCCATCCGGGCAGCAGCAGCAGCCATGCCGCCCGCGCCGGAATCGCCAGCGCCAGCAGGCCGAGCGCAATCCCCGCCAGCGTCCAGAGCACGGCGGCGCGCACGAAGCCGAGCGGCGTGGCCGGCCGCATCGCCTCCCCCGGCGCCGGGCGGGCGGTGAGCCAGGTAAGAAACGGTTGCCATAATTGCGGCAATTGCAAGAACATTATCACCCGCGGGTCGGAACGGACGGCGGCGTAAGGTGCTTCTTGCCACTTATTATGCGCCGGCATGGAAGTCATGCTCTGTCCCCTTTGCGCTGAATGTCATCGCTATGCGGATTGCGGGTGGCGATCGGCACCGGTGCCAACTCGCGATGACACTGTGGCGGGGAATGGGTCTTCGGCGAATTAGAAAAAATGCCGATCCGCGACTGCAACGCGCGGGCCGCGGCGATGCCGCGAACAGGACGGGAACTGCGGGGGCCGGCCGGGGCGGCTACCGGGTGGCGCGACCGCCGGGCATGGTGCCGACCGGCCGCCGCGACCGCCGGCGGGGAAACGGCGGGAACCGCCGCAGCGCGGCGCCCAGCAGGGCGGCGGCCACCGCCGCCGGCACCGCGGCCAGCCATGCCGCGGCACCGACATGGCGGGCGCACAGCAGGTAGAAGCCGAACAGCTCCGCCCAGAAAATCAACCCGCCGATCACGCCCACTCTCCGCCGGCCCGCCGGCTATAATCGGTCGGGCGGCGGTTCGTTCCGCGCCGCCGCGTCGGCTCGCGCGGTTGTGCGGCCCGGCGGTTGTTCGCTTAGCTGGTGCGCGGTGCCGCCCGGGTGACGATCACATTCCATGACGCCGGCTTCAGCCGCGCCGTGATGCGTTCGCCGGCGACCGCCACATCCGGGTTGGTGCGTGGCGCCACCGCATCGGGCGTCTGGCGCGTGTTCACCGTCTTGAGCTGCGGATGCTGCAATTCGCTGGCGAGCACCAGCGTGCGGTCGCTGCCGAGGCCGCGCAGTTCCGCCGTCAGTTCCAGCGGTTCGTTGAGGTGCCGGTTGAGCGCGAAAATGGCCGTGCTGCCATCCGCCGGATTGTCCACCACCGCGGTATGGAGATAGGGAATTTCCGGAAACGACTTCGCCGCATAGGCCGGGGAGGTGACACGCGCCTGCATCACCCGGCCATGCCCGAACCGCGCCGCCTGCGCGAAGGGATGGAAGATGGTCTGCCGCCAGGCGGCGCCGCCGGTCTCCGTCATGATCGGGCCGATCACGTTGACCAGTTGCGCCAGGCAGGCCGCCTTCACTCGGTCAGCGTTGTTGAGCAGCGTGATCAGCGCGCCGCCGACGATCAGCGCGTCCTCCATGTTGTAGACTTCCTCGATCAGCGGCGGCGCGACCGGCCAGCCCGGCTTGCGCATGTGCTCGATCTGGTGGGTGCGGTACCAGACATTCCATTCGTCGAACGACAGCATGATCCGCTTGTACGACCGCCGCTTGGCGGCGACCGCATCGCAGATCGCCACGACCTCCTTGATGAAGGCGTCCATCAGCTCGATGACGCCGAAATACTCCCTGATCTCGTCGGCATCGTTGCGGAAATACGTGTGCAGCGAGATGAAGTCCACCTCGTCGAAGCAGTGGTCGAGCACCGCATATTCCCAGGCGCCGTAGGTCGCCATGTTGCGGTGGGAGGAGCCGCACGCGGCGAGCTGGATCGTCGGATCGGTCCAGCGCATGACCTTCGCCGTCTCCAGCGCCGTGCGGCCGTATTCCTCGGCGGTCTTGTGGCAGATCTGCCAGGGGCCGTCCATTTCGTTGCCCAGGCACCAGAACTTGATGCCGTGCGGATCGGCCTGTCCGTGCGCGCGGCGCAGATCGGACATCGCCGAACCGCCGGCATGGTTGCAGTATTCCAGGAAGCGCCGCGCCTCCTCCGGCCCGCGGGTGCCAAGATTGACGCCGAACATCGGCTCCACGCCCGCCTTGCGGCACCAGTCCATGAATTCGTTGGTGCCGAAGGCGTTGGTCTCGGTGGAAAACCAGGCGAGGTCGCGGCGCACCGGCCGCTGTTCGCGGGGGCCCACGCCATCGTCCCAGTTGTAGCCGGACAGGAAGTTGCCGCCGGGATAGCGGATGATGGTCGGCCCCAGCTCCCGCGTCAGCGCCATCACGTCACCGCGGAAGCCCTGCGCATCGGCGGTCGGGTGCCCCGGCTCGAAAATGCCGCCGTACACGCAGCGGCCCATGTGCTCGACGAAGGCGCCGAACACGCGCCGGTCCAGGTCCGACAGGACGAAATCCCGATCGACGACGATGCGTGCTGCTTGCATGCGCTGCGTGCTCCTATCCCTTGATGCCGGCCGAAAGCGCGATCGCCTCGGTGACACGGCGCTGGAAGATCAGGTAGGCGAGGGCGACCGGCATCGCGGCCATGACCGCGCCGGCCAGATTGCGGGCATACTGGACGCCAAAGGAATCGTGCACCTGCACGATGCCGACCGTGACCGTCATCGCGCGGTCGGTGCTGGCGACCAGGAAGGGCCAGAGAAACGCGTTCCACGCGCCGATGAAGGTGATGATGGCCAGCGCCGTGGTGACGCCCCAGTTCATCGGCAGGAACACCTGGGTGAACAGGCGCAGCTCGCTCGCCCCGTCCATCAGTGCCGCCTCGCGGAACTCGCGCGGGATGGAATCGAAGAACTGCTTGTAGACGATCACCACGACCGGCACGATCAGTTGCGGCAATACCACCCCGCCCCAGGAATTGATCAGGCCGAAGTCGTTCATCAGCACGAAATGCGTGACGATCAGCGCCTGCAGCGGCACCATGAAGCTGGCAAGGATCAGCCCGAACAGCAGCCGGCGCAGCGGGAAGCGCAGTTGCGAGATGGCATAGCCGCAGCCCGCGCTCATGCCGATCACGAGCACGGTCACGGCGCCGGCGGTGGCAAAGGAATTGAGGTACCAGCGGGCGATGTTGGTATTGGCGAGGACATAGGCATAGGCACCGAAGGTGAAGGTCTGCGGCCACAGACGGATGCCCGGCGCCACCACCTCGTATTCCGGCTTCAGCGTCGTCACCACCGCCCAGTAGAGCGGGAACGCCCAGAGCCCGGCGGACAGCAGCGCCAGCAGCGTCAGCAACAGTTCGTCCGGGCGGCGCCACCGCGTCATGGCACGTCCCGCGTCCGCAGCACCTGGTATTGCAGCACCGAGAAGGCGACGATGATGGCGAACAGGAACAACGCGACGGTGGCACCATAGCCGCCGTGATTGAGCACGAAGGCCTGGCGGTAGATGTACTGCACGACCACGTAGGTCGAGTTGAACGGGCCGCCCTGCGTCAGCAGATAGATCTGGTCGAAGATCTTGAGCTGCAGGATGAGCTGGATGGTGAGCACGAGCGCGGTGACCGGCCAGATCAGCGGCCAGGTGATGTGGCGGAACTGCGCCATCCGCCCGGCGCCGTCCAGCGCCGCCGCGGCATAGTAGTCGGGCGGGATGTTGCGCAGCCCGGCGATGAACAGCAGCACGTTGAAGCCGTTGGTCCACCAGATGGTGACGAAGGCGACCATCGGCATCGCCCAGGCAGCGCTTTTGAACACCGCGACCCCTGATCCGCCGAACAGCCGCAGCAGCGGCTGCGCGATGCCGAATTGCAGGTCCAGCACCCATTGCCAGATCAGCGTGACCACCGTGACCGGCAGGATATAGGGCAGGAAGAAGCAGGCGAGCACGATGCTGCGCAGCCAGCCGGACAGGCGCACGACCATCAGCGCAATGGCAAGGCCGAGCAGCGTGGTCGGCAGCACGGTGAGGGCGACGAAATAGACCGTGTGATAGACTGACTGGATGAACAGATGGTCGCGCAGCAGGCGCGCGTAGTTGGCCCAGCCCACCCATTTGCCGTCGCCGATCAGCGGGGCATTGGTGAAGCTGAGCTGGATCAGCTTCAACGTGGGATAGATGAACAGCACCAGATAGGCGATTGCGAAGGGCGCGACGAACGCGGCGGCCTGCAGCGCCTCCCGCCGGGCCGGCGCGCGACGGGCGCGCGCCGGGGACAGCGCTTCGGCCACGCTACTGCAGGTCCGACTCCAACTGGCTCTTCATCTGGCTGATCGCATCGGCCGCGCCCATCTGCCCGTTGATGGCGGGCTGGACGAAGTTGTTGCAGGCATCATAGACCGGCGAGGCAACGCCAGCGATCTTCGAGCGCGGATCGAACACCGCCGTCTTGGCGAGGGCGGCATAGGTCGCGTTCGGCTGCATGTCGCGGAACGCCGCACTCTCGGTGACCGGCCGGTACGCCGGGATATGACCGGCGGAGGCCCACATGATGCTGTTGCGGTTCATCCAGGCGATCACCTTCATCACCGCGGCAACCTTCTCGGCCGGCACCGGATTGCCCTTGCGCGCCGGAATGGCGAAGGAATGCGAATCGGCCCAGGTCGCTTGGTGGTCGAACAGCGTGGGGATCTGCACGGCACCCCAGGCGAAGCCGAGCTTGTGGTTCTTCGCCAGATCGACCATCGTCGGCACTTCCCAGACGCCGTTGATGTGCATCGCCGCCTTGCCGGAGGTGAACAGCGCGATCGAGGCAGGATAGTCGGTGTTCTTCGGCGCCCAGCCCTGCTTCACCCAGTCGGCAATCGCTTCCGTCGCCTTGACGGCCTTCTGTTCGTTGCTGCCGTCCAGCACCTTGTCGCCGTCCATCAGCGTGCCGCCCATCTGGTTGAGCAGCGTGTAGAAGATGCGCCAGTTGGTGGCGCCGCTGTTGTCGCCGGTGGCGAAGGAAACGCCGTACTGCGTGGCCCCGCCGGTCAGCTTCTGCAGCGCCGTGTTGAAATTGGCGATGCCGTCGAGCCCCTTCGGCAGTCCGGCGGCGTCCAGCAGGCCGGCTTTGCCCAGCACGTCCTTGTTGTAATAGAGAATGATGGAGTGGATATCGAGCGGCACGCCATACAGCTTGCCGTCGACATGCGCCGCGTCCCAGTCGCTCGGGAAGTAGTCGTTGGCGGACAGGCCGACCGAGGCAAGGTCCTGGTCGGTGAACGGGCGCAGCACGCCGCTGGCGACGCCAAGCGGCATGCGCGAGAGATGGTAGGTCATCACGTCGGGGCCCTGGCCTACCGCGGCCGAGGTCTGCACCTTCGTGTAATAGGGCGTGCCCCATTCCAGCGTGGTCGCGTCGATCTGGATGTCCGGGCTTTCGGCGTTGAACTTGCCGATCATCGCCTTCATGCGGATGCCGTCGCCGCCGCTCAGGAAATCCCACCAGACGACGTGGGTCTTGTCGGCGGCAAAGGCGCTTGCCGCGCAGGACATGACGAACCCGGCGGCAATGGCCGCCAGCAGGCGCGTTGTGCGCATGGACGTGCTCCCTCCGTTGTTGCGGGATCGGCGCGTCGCCCGCCGGCCGGAAAGCGGCGCGCATCCCCCTTCCTCTCCCAATGGTATTATCATATACTGCATCCGCTGTCGATCCCTGCCGGGCCGGCAGTTTCGGGGAACGGGCGCCGCACATGCTGGAGCGCGAGCCGATCGCGGTCGGCACGATGAGCGCGCAGGTCGAGCGTAGTCTCGGCCGGCGGATCGTGTCAGGTGAGTTTCGCCCCGGCGATGCGCTGCCGATCGAAAGCGAGCTGTGCGAGATCTACGGTGTCAGCCGCACCACCATCCGCGAGGCGGTGAAGCGGCTGGCGGCCAAGCGGCTGGTGGACGTGTCGCCGAAGGTGGGGACGCGCGTGCTGCCCTTCGCGGAATGGAACCTGCTGGACCGTGACGTGCTGACGTGGCGGCTGAGCGCGCAGTTCGACAGCAAGATCGTCGAGGACATCTTCGAGATGCGGCTGTGTTTCGAGCCGCGCGCCGCCTTCCTCGCCGCGCGCGACGGCACGGCGGAGGACCATGCCGAGATCGCGCGGCACTGCGCCGACCTGGTCGCCGCGAGCAGCGCCGCCCTGCCGCCCGGCGCCGGACCGGATGCCGAGCTGGAATTCCACCTCGCGGTGATCAACGCCTCGCGCAACGGGCTGTTCGTGACGATCGGCGCGGCGGTGAAATCGGCGCTGCGCGTCTCATCCGAGCTGCTGCAGCGGCAGGCGGCCCACCCGCGGGAGGATGCGGAACTGCATGCAAGGGTGTCGGCGGCGATCCTGGCGCGGGCGCCGGACCGGGCGGCGACACGGATGGCGGAACTGCTGATCGCCTCGCGCGCCCGTCTGCGCCCGTTCGCAGTCGCGGCACCCCCGCCGGAGGGGCCGGCGGGTCAGTAGGTGACGGTGGTGCTACCGTTCAGCGTGGTGACCCCGAGCGTGGTCCAGGCCGGCAGGACGAAGCTGAACGGGTATTGCGCGGCGACCGTCAGTTGCGTCTGGCCGGAGACCTTGGCGCTGGTCACGCTGATGCAAAGCTGCGCGGCATCGAGCAGCGGCACCGCGCCGGTGATGCTGGACGGCAGGGTGACGCCGCCGCCGGGGCAACTGCCGCCGGCCGACAGGCTGCCGACCACAGCGGCGCGCGCGGCGGCGGTCATCGCCGCATTCAGCGACTGCAGGACCGCGAAGTAGCGCCCGACATCGAAGATCGCGAGCAGCAGGAACAGGAACGCGCTGCCGATCAGCGCGAATTCGAGCGTGGTGTTGCCGCGCCGGCGGCGCCTACTGGTAGCGGATGACATCACTGGCCGCCGTGGAGCTGAGGGTGGTGAGCAGGTACGGCGAATAGGGCCGCGAGACGGAGAGCGTGACCAGCTTCTGCAGCCAACCGCTGGCGCAGGTGCAGCTCGACGCGGCTGTGCCGGCCCCCGAGGAGTC
>JAKAZX010000258.1 GCA_021826485.1 Pseudomonadota bacterium
CGGCCGCATCGATCGCGGCGACCAGGCGGCCCAACCCGGCATCCACCGTCTCCACCGCCCGGATCGCCGCCGGCAGGCTGCCGGTGTGGCCGACCATGTCGGGATTGGCATAGTTCAGCACGATCAGATCGTACTGGCCGGAGGCGATGGCGGCGACCGCCTTGTCCGTCACCTCGGGCGCCGACATCTCCGGTTGCAGATCGTAGGTGGCGACCTTGGGGGAGGGGACGAGGATGCGATCCTCCCCATCATACGGCGCCTCCCGCCCGCCATTGAGGAAATAGGTGACGTGCGGATATTTTTCGGTCTCGGCGATGCGCAACTGCCGCCGGCCGGCGCGCGCCACCACCTCGCCCAGCAGATTGGCCATCGTCTGCGGCGGGAACAGCACGCCGAGATACGGCGCGAGCTGGTCGGAATAATGCGTCATGCCCACCGCCGCGGCCAGCCGCAGCGCGCGCGGGCGGGGAAAGCCGGCGAAATCGGGTTCGACCAGCGCGCCGAGCAGTTCGCGCACCCGGTCGGCGCGGAAGTTGAAGCACAGCACGCCGTCGCCGTCGCGCATGCCGCGATAGCCGCCGACCGCGGCGGGCACGATGAACTCGTCGGTGACGTTCTCGGCATAGGCCTTGTCGATCACGCTGGACGCATCGGCGAAGCGGGGGCCGTCGCCCTCGGCGATCACGTGATACGCCTTCGCCACGCGGTCCCAGCGGCGGTCGCGGTCCATCGCGTAGTAGCGGCCGCTGACGGTGGCGATCGCGGCGCTCTCGGGCAGCGCCGCACGCAGCCTGCGCAGATAGTCGGCGCCGGCGCGCGGCGCCGTGTCGCGCCCGTCGGTGAAGGCGTGCAGCGCGATCGGAATCCCGGCGGCGGCGAGCGCGCGGGCCAGCGTCGCCGCGTGATCCTGGTGCGAATGCACCCCGCCCGGCGATACCAGCCCCATCAGGTGGCAGGTGCCGCCGCTTTCGCGCAGGCGGGCCACCAGTTCGGTGAAGGCCGGCAGCGTCGGCAGGGCGCCGGCGGCCAGCGCCTCCCCGATTCGCGGCAGGTCCTGCATGACGACGCGGCCGGCGCCGATATTCATGTGGCCGACCTCGGAATTGCCCATCTGCCCGTCCGGCAGGCCGACATCGCGGCCGGAGGTGCGCAGGAACGCATGCGGGCAGGCCTGCCACAGCCGGTCGAAATTCGGCTTGGCGGCCTGCGCCACGGCGTTGTCGGCGCGCTCCGCCCGCCAGCCGAAACCGTCGAGAATGACCAGCATCACGGGACGCGGCGCGGCGTTTGGCATGGAGGCGCATCCTTCGGCGGCACGCGACACAGGTAACCCGTCCGCCGTGCCGCAACAACGGCCGGCTTACGGCCGGAAGCCCCGGTGGTAGGGATGGCCGGCGGCGATGCTCTGGGCACGGTACAACTGCTCGGCCAGCATGGCGCGTGCGAGCGCATGCGGCCAGGTGAGGGGGCCGAGCGACAGCACCGCATCGGCCCGCGCGAGCACCCTTGCGTCCAGCCCCTCCGCCCCGCCGAGCAGGAAGCAGACCGGCCGGCCGAGCGCCTGCCAGCCCGCCAGCCGCGCGGCGAACCCTTCGCTGTCCGGCGCGCTGCCGCCGAGGTCGAGCGCGACCGCGAAGGCGGCATGGGGCAGGGCGGCGAGCAGGGCATCGGCCTCGCGGCGGCGGATTTCCGTCGGGCTGCCGCGCCCGTCGGCCAGTTCCGCGAGGGTGCAGCGGGGCCGCAGCCGCGCCAGGTAGCGCGCGACCAGCGCCCCCTCCGGCGCGCTGCCCAGCCGGCCGACCGCCAGAATGCGCAGTTCGCTGGCCGCGGCCGCTTCCTCAGGCCGCGCTGGCCGAACTGGTCAGGTGGTCGCGGAACCGCTTGCGCAGCGCCAGCTTGCTCACTTTGCCGGTCGCCGTGTGCGGCAGTTCGTCCAGCACCACGACGGCATCGGGAATCCAGTAGTTCGGCACCTGGCCGCGATAGGCGCCGAGCAGCCGCGCGGGGTCGATCGTCTGGCCCTGGCGCGGCACCACCAGCAGCACCGGCCGCTCGTCCCATTTCGGATGCGCCGCCGCGATCACCGCGGCCTCCGCCACCTCCGGCTGTGCGACGGCGATGTTTTCGAGCAGGATGGAGCTGATCCACTCCCCGCCCGACTTGATGACGTCCTTCGAACGGTCGGTGATCTCCATGTTGCCGTCGGGGGAGATGGTCGCCACGTCGCCGGTGGTGAACCAGCCCTCGGCATCGGTCGCGCTGCCGGGCGGGTTGCCGTAATAGGCGCTGCACACCCAGTGCCCGCGGATCTGCAGATTGCCGGAGGCGACGCCGTCCCACGGCTGTTCCTGCCCGGCATCATCGACGATGCGCATGTCGAGGCCGAAGATCGCATGGCCCTGCTTCGCCTTGCGTTGCAGCGCCGCCGCCGCGTCCTCCCCCGGCACGATGCGCGGCGTGTTGAAGGTGCCGAGCGGGCTGCTTTCCGTCATGCCCCAGGCATGTTCGACGGTGACGCCGTACTCGCGGTCGAACGCCTCGATCAGCGCCGGCGGGCAGGCGGAGCCGCCGATGATCAGCCGCTGCATCGTGTGCAGGCGCTCGCCGCTGGCGCGCAGATGCGAAAGCAGGCCGAGCCAGACCGTCGGCACGCCGGCGGAGACCGTTACCCGCTCGTCGTTCATCAGCTTCGCTACGCTCGCCCCGTCCAGGTGCCGCCCCGGCATCACCAGCGCGGCCCCGGCCGCCGGGGCGGCATAGGCGCTGCCCCAGCCGTTGACATGGAACATCGGCACCACCGGCATCGCCCGGTCGGCCGGCCGCAGCCCGAACACCGCGCCACCATTCTCCGCCATCGTGTGCAGCAGGATCGAGCGGTGGCTGTACAGCACGCCCTTCGGCCGCCCGGTGGTGCCCGAGGTGTAGCAGAGATTGGCGGCCGTCCGCTCATCGAACACCGGCCAGGCGTAATCCTCCCCGGCGGCGTCGATCAGCGTTTCGTAGCACAGCAGGGCGATGCCGGGCGGCAGGGCGACTTGCGGCATCTCCGCCGCCGCGCACAGCATCACCACGGCCTGGAGGTGCCCCGCGAGCATCGGCGCCGCCGCCTCGATCAGCGGCACGAAGCTGGTATCGGCGAACAGCAGCCGGTCGGCGGCGTCGTTCAGGATATAGGCCACGTCATCGGCCGACAGGCGCGGATTGACGGTGTGGCACACGGCGCCGCCGCCGGAGATGCCGTAATAGAGTTCCATGTGCCGGAAGCTGTTCCAGGCGAGCGTCGCCACCCGGTCGCCGGAGGCGATGCCGAGCGTGCGCAGCGCCACCGCGAGCCGGCGGGCGCGGCGCTCCAGGGCGGCGTAGCTGGTCCGGTGCAGGGTGCCGTCGGTCAGCCGCGAGACGATCTCCGTCCGGCCATGATGGCGCGCGGCGTGCTGGATGATCGAGGCGACCAGCAAGGGGCGTTCCTGCATCAGTCCGAACATGCTTCCTCCCGCGCAGCGGCCATTGGCTGGCCATGCGGGGAGCCTACGCGGAACGGCCGCGCTTGTCACATGGAGCGGGCCGGGCCGGACCGGCGGCCCGGCGGGCGGCGCCCCGCCGCCTCAGTGCGCGTCGGCGGCTTGGGTTGGGGGCGCGGCGACCCTGCGCAGCAGCGGCACCAGCAGCGTCGCCACGACGAAGGCGAGCATGATGGCGCGGAACGCGTCGGCGAAGGCGAGGGTGGAGGCCTCCCGGTAGGCGAGCTGCCAGAGCTGGCGCAGCGCCGCATCGTGGCCGGCGCCGGGGCTGGCGGGCAGGGCGGCGTAGTGCTGCGCGGTGCCCTGCACGAAGCGCTGCATCGCCGCGTTCGCCGGCGTCAGATGCGCGGCGATTCTCTGGAAATGCAGGTTGGTCGCGTCGTTGATGATGGCGGCGCTGACCGCGATGCCGACGGCGCCGCCCAGGTTGCGCATCATGTTGAACAGGCCGCTCGCGTATTTCAGCCGCTCCGGCGGCAGACTGCCGAGGCCGAGGGTGACGCTGGGCGCCACCGCGAACACCTGCGGCAGCCCGCGCAGAACCTGAGGGAACAGCAGTTCGGCCGCGCCCCAGTCGTGGGTGATGAAGCTGTAGCTCCACATCGACAGGCCGAAGCTGGCGAGGCCGAACATCATCAGCCAGCGGGTGTCGAAGCGCCGCGCCAGCGCGATATAGATCGGCACGCCCACCAGCGATGCCGCGCCGGTCGAGAAGATGGCAAGGCCGGTCTGCCACGCGCTGAAGCCGCGCACGTAGCCGAGGAACAGCGGGGTGAGGTAGATCGTGGTGAAGATGCCGATGCCGGTGATGAAGGACAGCACGCAGCCGACCGCGAAGTTGCGGTTGCCGAGCGCGCGCAGATCGACCACCGGATTGGCGAAGCTGAGGCTGCGCGCAACGAACAGCACGCCGGCGATGCCGGCGATCCAGGCGCAGTCGCGGATGGTCGCGTCGCCGAACCAGTTCCAGCGCGTGCCTTCCTCCAGCACGTATTCCAGCGTGCCGAGAAAGACCGCCATCAGCAGGATGCCCGGATAGTCGGCCCCGCGCAGCAGCGACAGGTCCGGCCGGTCGATCCGCACCAGCATCGGCACCAGCACGGTGATCGCCAGACCCGGCAGCACGTTGATGTAGAACAGCCAGTGCCAGTCGAGCGTGTCGGTGATCCAGCCGCCGATCACCGGCCCCAGCGTCGGCGCGATCGAGGCGATGGTGCCGATCACCGCCGCCGAATAGACACGGCGCTTCCCCTGGAAATAGTGGAAGGAGGAGGTGAACACGGTCGGGATCATCGACGCGCCGAGCAGGCCCTGGAGCGCGCGGAAGGCGATCATGCTCTCGATGTTCCAGGCCAGCGCGCAGAGCAGGCTGGACAGCGTGAACCCGGCGGCCGAGGCGGTGAACAGCCAGCGCGTGGAGAACACGCGGCTGAGCCAGCCGGACAGCGGGATCATGATGATCTCGGCGATCAGATAGGCAGTCTGCACCCAACTGATCTCGTCGCGCGCGGCCGACAGGCCGCCGCCCACGTCCTGCAGGGACGATGCGACCACCTGGATGTCCAGCAGCGCCATGAACATCCCGGCGCACATCACCACGAACGGCAGGATGGCGGGCTGGTCGGACGGGCGGTTCATCGCCGCGCCGCCGCCGTGCGGGTATCGACGCGCACCAGCATCGACAGGCCGGGCCGCAGCGCGGTCAGCGCCGGGTCGGTCGCATCGAGGGCGATGCGCACCGGCACGCGCTGCACGATGCGGGTGAAATTGCCGGTGGCGTTCTCGGCCGGGATCACGCTGAACACCGCGCCGGTGCCGGGGGCCACGCTCTCGACATGGCCGTGGAAGGCATGGCCGGGCACCGCGTCGGCAAACACCGTCGCCGGCGCGCCCGCGACCATGCCGGGAAGCTGGTCTTCCTTGAAATTGGCATCCACCCACAGGCCGCGCGCCGGAATGACGGAGACGAGGTAGCTGCCGGGGGCGACGTATTCGCCGACGCGGGCGGCGCGGTTGCCGATATATCCGTCGATCGGCGCGCGGATTTCGGTGTAGCCGAGATTGAGCAGCGCGGTGTCGCGGTCCGCCCGGGCCTGCGCCAGCGCCGCGGCGGCCTCCGCCGTCTCGGTCGCCAGCACGCCGAGCTGTTCCTGCGCGGCATCCAGGGCCGCCTCGGCCGACTGCACCGCCGCCTGCGCCTCCTGCGCCACCGCGTCGGCGCGCTGCGCGTCCTGGCGCGACCCGGCGCTGACCTGCGCCAGGGTGCGGTAGCGCGCGGCATCGGCGGCGGCGAAGGCGGCGCGCGCCCGCCGCGCGGCAAGTTCCGCCGCCGCCTGGCGGATGGCGGTCTGCTGCTGGGCGGTACGGGCGTGCAGATTGTCCAGCGACGCCTGCCGGGCGGCAGCCGTCGCCTCGGCATGATCCATGGCGGCGCGGAAATCGCGCGCATCGAGGCGGAGCAGAAGCTGGCCGTGGGCGACCGGCTGGTTGTCGGTG
>JAKAZX010000259.1 GCA_021826485.1 Pseudomonadota bacterium
GCGACGGTGGTGGCGCCGCGGGACATGGTGGCGACCATCAAGGTGATCCCGTTCGCGGTCCCCGGCCATGTGCTGAACACGGTGGAGGCGGCGTCCCGCCAGGGCGGCGCCGGCCTCGCGCTGCACCCGTTCCGCCGGCTGCGCGTCGGCCTCGCGCTGAGCGAGCTGCCCGGGCTGAAGGAAAGCGTCACGGAAGGCACGATCACGGCGACCGAGGGGCGGGTGGCCGCCCTCAGCGGCACGCTGCTGCCGCCGCTGCGCTGCGCCCACGAAACCGCCGCCATCGCCGGCGCGGTGCGGTCGCTGCTGGCGCAGGGGGCGGAGCTGGTGCTGGTGGCCGGAGCCTCGGCGACCGTCGATCGCCGCGACGTCGGCCCGCAGGGCGTGGTCGCCGCGGGCGGCGAGATCGTGCATTTCGGCATGCCGGTCGATCCCGGCAACCTGATCTGCGTCGCCCGCATCGGTGTGGTGCCGGCGCTGGTGCTGCCCGGCTGCGCCCGCAGCCCGCGCCCGAACGGCATCGACTTCGTGCTGCGCCGCCTGTTCGCCGGCCTGCCGCTCGGGCCGGCCGAGATCATGCGCATGGGGGTCGGCGGGCTGCTGAAGGATACCGATGTCCGCCCGCTGCCACGCGCCAAGGCCGCCGCCGCGCCGTCCCCGGCGCCCCGCCGGTCCACGGTCGCCGCCGTCGTACTGGCCGCCGGCACATCGAGCCGCATGGCCCCGCACCACAAGCTGCTGGTTCCCGACCGCACCGGCAAGCCGATGATCGCCCGCGTCGTGGACAACGCGCTGTCCAGCCGCGCCCGCCCGATCCTGGTCGTGCTCGGCCACCGGGCGGAGGAGGTGCGGGCGGCGCTGGGCGGCCGGCCGGTCGGTTACGTCACCGCGGCGGACTATGCTGCCGGCCTCGCCGAGAGCCTGAAGGCCGGGCTTGCCGCCGTGCCGGAGGAGGCCGCGGCGGCGCTGGTGCTGCTGGGCGACATGCCGCTGGTCACCGGCCGCATGCTCGACCGCCTGATCGACGCCTTCGACCCCGATGAGGGCCGCGCCATCGTGGTGCCGACCCATCAGGGACGGCAGGGCAACCCGGTGCTGTGGGGCCGCGCCTATTTCCCGGAAATCCTGGCGCTCTCCGGCGACACCGGCGCCCGCGCGCTGCTGGCCCGCCACGCCGAGCAGGTGGCCGAGATCGACATGCCGGACGACGCCGTGCTGCGCGATTTCGACACCACCGAAAGCCTGGCGACGCTGCCGGAGCGGATGCGGCCGTAGCCCGCCTGCCGCCCGGTTTCACGCCGCCCGCGGCCGAACCTCCGCTTCCACCCGGCCGGCGATCTCCGTGCGGGCGCGCGACAGGTCGTAGGCCGATTGCAGATTGAGCCAGAATTCCGCCGTGGTGCCGAAATAGCGGCCGAGGCGCAGCGCCGTGTCCGGCGTGACCGCCCGCGGGTCGGTCGGGGCGATGATCGCGGTGATGCGGTTCGGCGGCACGTGCAGGTCGCGCGCCAGCGCATTCGCGCTCAGGCGCAGCGGCGCCATGAACTCCTCCCGCAGCACCTCGCCGGGATGCGTGGTGATCCGACTGCGGCGCATCTGATCCTCCCGCTCAATGATAATCGACGATTTCCACATCTGTTGGTCCCACCTCCGTCCAACGGAACACCAGCCGCCACTGGCCGTTGACGCGGATGCTGTGCCGGCCCGCCCGATCGCCCTGCAAGGCCTCCAGCCGGTTTCCCGGCGGGCTGCGCAGGTCATCGAGCAGCACCGCGGCGTTCAGCATGTCGAGCTTCCGCATCGCGACCCGGACGATGCCGGCCCATCGCCTGCTGCGACCGCAACGGAACAATTCCGCTACATCAGCGTCGCGGAACGACTGGATGGGCATGACGTGAAGCGTAATACGTCCAGCGTATCACGTCAACGGCGCGGTCGACGCCTCGCCCTACCGCACCGCCTCCAGCAGCGACACGTAGTTGGCCACCGCCGCGCCGCCCATGTTGAACACGCCGCCGATGCCGCTGCGGTTCACCTGCATGTCCCCGGCGCGGCCGGTGAGCTGCATGGCGGCGAGCGCGTGCATGGAGACGCCGGTGGCGCCGATTGGGTGGCCCTTGGCTTTCAGCCCGCCGGACGGGTTCACCGGCAGCCTGCCGTCCTTCGCGGTCCAGCCCTCCAGCGCCGCGCGGGCGCCCTGGCCGGCGGGCACCAGCCCCATCGCCTCGTATTCGATCAGCTCGGCGATGGTGAAGCAGTCATGCGTCTCGACGAAGGCGAGGTCGTCCAGCGTCAGCCCGGCGGCGGCGAGCGCGCGGCGCCAGGCTTCGGCCGCACCCTCGAAGGCGATCGGGTCGCGGCGGGACAGCGGCAGGAAATCGTTGACCTGCACGGCGGCGCGGAACTTCACCGCCTTGTCCAGCGCCTGCGCCGTGTCCTCATCGGCCAGCACCAGCGCCGCGGCGCCATCGCTGACCAGCGAGCAGTCGGTGCGCTTCAGCGGGCGCGCGACATAGGGATTCTTCTCGCTCTCGGCGCGGCAGAACGCGAAGCCGAGGTCCTTGCGCATCTGCGCGTACGGGTTGGCGACGCCGTTGCGGTGGTTCTTCGCCGCGATCGCCGCCAGCGCGTCGGACTGGTCGCCGTGGCGCTGGAAATACAGATCGGCGATCCGCCCGAACACGCCGGCGAAACCCGCGGGGATATCCCCTTCCTCCCGCCGGTAGCTGGCGGACAGCAGGATGTCGCCGATCTGTGCATTCGGCGTCGCCGTCATCTTCTCCGCCCCCACCACCAGGGCGAAACGGCCGCGCCCGGCGGCCAGCCATTCGCGGGCGCCATGCACGGCGGCCGAGCCGGTGGCGCAGGCATTCTCCACCCGCGTCGAGGGGGTGAAACGGAGTTCCGGCAGGCTTTGCAGCACCAGCGAGGACGGGAAGTCCTGCTTGGAGAAACCGCCGTTGAAATGGCCGACGAAGATCGCCCCGATCTCGGCCGGTGCGATGCCGGCATCCTCGATGGCGGCGCGGGCGACGCGGCCGATCAGCGCCTCCGCATCCGCTTCTTCCAGCTTGCCGAACGGGGTGTGTGCCCAGCCGACGATGCAGGCCTCGCCCATCGCGTCATCCTCCGCTGCCGGGCTTCAGTGTAGCCGGCGGGGTGCGGGCGTGCCAGCCGCCGCCGCGCCCCACATTTTTGCGCTTGCGTGCGGCGCCGGGCGGCGCAGGGTGGCGGGATGGATGACGCCAGCCCCGCCGCCGCGCCCGATTCCCAAATTGTCCAGGCCGCCACTCCGCCGCCGCCGGCGCCCGCCGAGCCGGAGGAGCCGCCGCGCATCGGGCTCTTGCGGCTGTGTCTGCTGGCGCTCGGCATCGGCGTCGTCACTGGCCTCGGCGCGGTGGTGTTCCGCGACCTGATCGGCCTTGTGCACAATATCCTGTTCACCGGCCGCTTCGCCGTCGCCTACGATTCCAGCCATTTCACCCCGGCGCCGCCCTGGGGGCCGCTGGTCATCCTGGTGCCGGTGATCGGCGGCATCGGCGTCACCTGGCTGGTCGCCACCTTCGCGCCCGAGGCGAAGGGCCACGGCGTGCCGGAGGTGATGGACGCCATCTACTACAAGCGCGGCATCATCCGCCCGGTGGTCGCGGTGGTGAAGTCGCTCGCCTCGGCGCTCGCCATCGGCAGCGGCGCCGCGGTGGGGCGGGAGGGGCCGATCATCCAGATCGGCTCGGCGCTCGGCTCCACGCTCGGCCAGGTGGTGCGGATGCAGACCGGGGAGCGCATCACGCTGGTCGCCGCCGGCGCCGGCGCGGGCATCGCCGCCACCTTCAACACCCCGATCGGCGGCGTGCTGTTCGCGACCGAGCTGATGCTGCCGGAAATCAGCGCCAACACCTTCATGCCCGTCGCACTCGCCACCGGCACCGCGACCGTGCTCGGCCGGCTGTTCTTCGGCAATGCCCCGGCGTTCAGCGTGCCCGCGCATCTGGGGCCGATGGCGGGGGACGCGGCGGCGGCGGTCACGCTGCTGCTCTATGCGGTGCTCGGCGCCGTCACGGGCGTTGCCGCGACGCTGTTCATCCGCGGCCTGCACTGGGCGGAGGACGGGTTCGATCGGATTCCCGGCCGCTACCTGCGCCACAGCCTCGGCATGCTGCTGGTGGGTGCGCTGATCTACGCGCTGCTGCGCTTCGCCGGGCACTACTATGTCGAGGGCGTCGGCTACTCGACCATCCAGGCGGTGCTGACCGGCGATCTGGCCGCGCCCGCCTTCCTCGTGCTGCTGTGGCTCGCCAAGCTGGCGGCGACCGCGATCAGCCTCGGCTCCGGCTCCTCGGGCGGGGTGTTCTCGCCCTCCCTGTTCATGGGGGCGACGCTGGGCGCGGCGTTCGCCGGCCTCGCCCATCTCGTGCTGCCCGGCCTGCCGGTCAGCCTGCCGGCCTTCGCCATGGTCGGCATGGGGGCGATGGTCGGCGGCGGCACCGGTGCGGCGATGACCGCGGTGACCATGATCTTCGAGATGACGCGCGATTACGACATCGTGCTGCCGATGATCCTGGCGGTCGCCGTCGCGCTCGGCGTGCGCCGCCTGCTGTCGCGGGAGAACATCTACACGCTGAAGCTGGTGCGCCGCGGCCATGTCATCCCGAAGGCGCTGCACGCCAACATGTTCCTGGTGCGCAGCGCCCGCGACGTGATGGAGCGCGACGTGCTGGTGCTGGACGAGGCGACCAGCTTCGCCGCCTTCCTGGACATGGCGGCGGCGGCCGGCGGCATGCGGCATGTGGTGGTGACGCGGGCGGGCGCGATCATCGGCGCACTGCGCGTCAACACCGATCTGCGCCGCGCCGTCGGCGCCGCGGGGGCGGAGGTGCGGCTGGGCGAGCTGATCGGCCGGCGCTTCGTCAACGTCCATGCCGGCGCCGCCACGTTCGACGTGATCGCGCTGATGACGCGCACCGGCGCGGCGATGGCGGTGGTGCTGGACGATGCGGCCGTCGGGCCGCCGAAAGTGCTCGGCGTCATCACCAAGGAACACGTGGCCGACGCGGTGGCCGCGAGCATCCGGCTGTATCCGCGCTGACCGGACCGCCGCCGCAGGCGGCACGCAGGCGGCACGCAGGCGGTCGCGGCCAGCCGGGCTATCCCGGGAACCAGGGGAAGAACGCCGGGGTGCGCGCCTGATAGTCGCGATAGGCCGCCCCCCGCCGTTGCAGCATCGCCGCTTCCAGCAGCGGTATGCCGGAGACATGCATCAGCAGCCAGTACATCACGGCCGGTGCGGCCAGGGCCAGCCAGCCCCAGGCCCAGCCGCCAAGGTTGATCGCGAACAGCGGGTACGCGCACCAGCCGAGCCATTCGAAGAAGTAGTTGGGATGGCGGCTGTAGCGCCACAGGCCGCGGTCGCAGATGCGGCCGTGCGCGGCGGGGTCGCGGCGGAACCGCTCCATCTGCCGGTCGGCGACCGCCTCGCCCAGCACCGCGGCGGCCAGCACGATGAGGGCGAGCAGATCGGCGGCGCGCGGCGCCGGGGCGGGGTTGGCGGCGGCGAGCAGGATGGCGCCGATCAGCGGCCACGCCGCCACCGCCTGCACCATCATGAAGCCGAACATCCAGCGCTGGAAGCCGGCGCCGTGGGCCGCGCGGAAGCCGGCATAGCGGACATCCTCCGGCCGGCCGGCGGTGCGGGCGGCGATGTGCAGGCCGAGCCGCAGGCCCCACAGCGCGGCGCAGGCGGCGACCAGCGCGGCCCGCACCGCATCGCCCGCAACCAGCAGCGCCCCGGCGGCCCCGATCAGGCCGGTGCCGAGGCTCCAGCACGCATCCACCCAGCCGGAATTGGCGGTGATGCGCTGCACCAGCCAGGCGAACGCCATCACGACCAGCATCGCCGCCCCTGTCACCAGCGCCGCCGTCATGCTCCGCCCCTGCTGTCCGGCCGCGCACATGGGGGCGCGAGGCATTTCGCCAAGTCGCGCTTGACGGACAGTGGGCCGGGCCAACTTCACA
>JAKAZX010000260.1 GCA_021826485.1 Pseudomonadota bacterium
GCATAGCCGGCGAGGCGCAGCCGCTGCATGGATGCCTCGGTGAAGCTCTGATACTGGCCGCGCAGCTTCGCCGGCATCTCGATGAAATCGACCCGCCGCGGCACGCCGGCGGCGTCGCACACCGCATGGGCGAGATCGAGATAGCTGCGCGCCCGGCCGGTGCCCAGGTTGAACAGCCCGTTCACCGCCGGCGTGTCGAGCAGCCACAGCATCACGTCCACCACGTCATCGACCCAGATGAAGTCGCGCCGCTGCTGCCCGTCCGCCAGGTCCGCCCGGTCGGAGCGGAACAGCCGGGGCGCGCCGCCGGCCGCCACCTCGTCGTGCTTGACCTTCACGACCGAGATCATCGGCCCCTTGTGGTACTCGTTGGGGCCGTAGACGTTGAAGAACTTGAGCCCCGCCCATTGCGGCGGACGCGCCCCGCCGGCGGCGAGCAGCCGGGCCACCGCGCAGTCGAAGGCGTGCTTGCTCCATCCGTAGAGATTGAGCGGGCGCAGGGCGGGGAGCGATTCGATCCCGTCCCGGAACCCCGCGCTGCCGTCGCCATAGGTCGCGGCCGAGGAGGCATAGATCAGCCGCACCCCGCGCGCCGCGCACCAGTGCCAGAGCCGCAGCGGCAGCTCCACGTTGGTCGCCCAGACCAGGTCGCCGTCGGTCGCCGTGGTCTCGCTGATCGCGCCGAGGTGAAAGATCATCTCCAGCGGCGGATGGGCGGCGAGGAAATCGTCCAGCCGTTCCGGCGGCAGCAGGCGGGCCGGCGGCGCGCTGCGCAGGTTGCGCCACTTGCCGGCGCTCTCCAGCCGGTCCACCACCACCGTCTCATGCCCGCGCCGCACCAGCGCGGCATGGAGGATCGAACCGATGAAGCCGGCGCCGCCCGTGACCAGGATCATGGCGGCACGATATACGGGGCGGCGCCGGCAGGCGAAAGCCGGGACACGGCAGCAGGAGGCGGACATGGCAGAGCGGCCACGGTTCTTCGACGATCTGGCAGGGGTGGCGGGCGGCGCCCTCTCGGCGCTGGCGGGGCTGCGGGAGGAGGCCGAGTCGCTGGTGCGCGCCCGGCTGGAGGAGGCGGTCCGCGCGCTCGACCTGGTCCACCGGGAGGAGCTGGAGGCGATGCGCGAGATGGCGGCCAATGCCCGCGCCGGCCAGGAAGCCGCGGAAACGAAACTGGCCGACATTCTTCTGCGGATGGCGGCGCTGGAGGCGCGGGTGACGGCGCTGGAACCGTCGCGCCCGGTGGGCGGCGGGCCGGGAATGATCGCCTGAGAGCGGATTTTTATTGCATCGCAGCATGAGATGGCGTGTTAAGACTGCGTGTTCCCGCGGCGACGCTCTTGCGGCGCGGAAACGTCGGCCGGTAGGCTAACGATCGGGGGCGCCTCTGGCCGGCCCGCCGCTCGTCAGCAGGGCGCCTTCCATCCGGCCTTCCTTTACTTGGGAGACCTCGCATGTCAGCCCTCATCACCAGCACAATGGAAAGAGCCGCCAACCCGCTGGACATCGTGGAGCAGATCGTCAGCGCGAACGACTGGGCCTTCGACCGCCGCAGCGAGTCGGAAATGGCCGCCGAGGCCCCCGGCAAGTGGTGCGACTATGGATTGTATTTTAGCTGGTCCACCGAGATTTCGGCGATGCACTTCACCTGCACCTTCGACCTGAAAGTGCCGGAAAAGCGGCGCCCGGCGCTGTACGAACTGCTGGCGCTGGCCAACGAGCGGCTGTGGATCGGCCATTTCGGCATGGACAGCGACGACGGCATGCCGCTGTTCCGCCATTCCGTGCTGCTGCGCGGCGCCCGCGGCGCCTCGGCGGAGAGCGTCGAGGACATGGTGGACATCGCCATCACCGAATGCGAGCGGTTCTTCCCCGCCTTCCAGTTCGTGCTGTGGGGCGGCAAGTCGCCGACGGACGCGATGCAGGCGGCGATGCTCGAATGCGCCGGGGAGGCGTGAGCCGCCGGTGACGGACATGCTGCCGCCCGTCCTGCTGGTCGGCTTCGGCAGGATGGGCGGCGCCATGCTGGCCGGCTGGCGCGAGCAGGGGCTGCGCAGCGCCGTCGCCGTCGATCCGGCGCTGCCGCCGGCCGGCGGGGCGGACCTGACGGTGGTGGCCGATGCGGCTGCCGTGCCGGCGGATTTCGCGCCGGCGGCGGTGGTGCTGGCGGTCAAGCCGCAGAACGCCGAGGCCACGCTGCCGTCCTATGCCCGGTTTGCCGGGCGGGCGGTGTTCCTGTCGATCATGGCCGGACGGACGATCGGGGGCATGCGCGCCCTGCTGGGCGGGGATGCCGCGATCGTGCGGGCGATGCCGAACACGCCGGCGGCGATCCGCCAGGGGATCACGGTGGCCTGCGCCGGGCCGGGCGTGACCGCGCCCCAGCGCACGCTGTGCGACCGTCTGCTCGCAGCCGTCGGCACCGTCGCCTGGGTGGAGCGGGAGGAGCTGCTGGACCCGGTCACGGCGGTGTCCGGCGGCGGCCCGGCCTACGTGTTCCTGCTGGCGGAACTGCTGGCGCGCGCCGCCGCGGAACAGGGCATTCCCCCCGAACTCGCCCGGCTGCTCGCCCGCAAGACGGTGGCCGGCGCCGGCGCGCTGCTGGCGGCGAGCACCGAGGAGCCGGACGCGCTGCGCCGCGCCGTCACCAGCCCCAAGGGCACGACCGAGCGGGCGCTCGCGGTGTTGATGGCGGAGCCGGCGTGGCCCGACCTGCTGTCGCGCGCCATCGCCGCGGCCACCGCACGCTCGCGGGAACTGGCGGGCTGACAAGGCGGGTCCGCCGTCCTACTTGTGGTGAATGGACGATGCCGAATTCGATCGTGCCCTGGTGGGTGCGGCGTTTGCGCTGGCGGCGGAGAGCGGCTGGCGCACGGTGAGTGTCGCGGGCGCGGCACGGCGGGCGGACCTGCCGCTGGACCGTGCCCGGGCGCGGTTCCCGGCGCGCATGGCGCTGCTGCTGCGGTTCGGCCGGATCGCCGATCAGGCGGCGCTGTCGCTCGCGCCGCGGGAGGGGCCGCACCGGGACCGGCTGTTCGATCTGCTGATGCGCCGGTTCGATGTGTTGCAGGCGCATCGCGGCGGCGTGCTGACGCTGATGCGTGCACTGCCGGCCGACCCGTGCCTCGCCGCCCTGCTCGCCGCCGCCAACCTGCGCAGCATGGGCTGGATGCTGGAGGGCGCCGGGATCGCCGCGCACGGCCCGCGCGGGCGGCTCCGGCGCAAGGGGCTGCTGGCAGTCTGGCTGATGGCGCTGCGCGCCTGGCGGGACGACACCAGCGAGGACCTGTCGGGCACGATGGCCGCGCTCGACCGCGCGCTAGGGCAGGCCGAGCGGCTGGACGGCTGGCTTGCCGGCCGGCGCGCCGCCAGCCCCGAGCCGCCGCCCGCGCCGCCGCCGGTGGCACCGCCGGACCAGCCGACCGCGCCGCCGTTGTAGCGCCGAGACAAGGAGGGAACGCCCATGCCGTCCGACAGCAGTTTCAGCCCTGGCGACAATCCGCTGTTCCACGCGATGGCGCAGGCGCGCAGCGCGGCGGAGGATTTCAGCAAGCTGTTCTCCGACATGAAGCTGCCGCCGATGCTGGACATGGAGGCGCTGCTGACCGCGCACCGGCGGAACATGGAGGCGCTGTCGGCGGCCAACCGGGTGGCGCTGGAAGGCGCGCAGGCGGTGGCGCGGCGCCACATGGAGATCATGCAGCAGACGATGGCGGAACTGACCGAGACGCTGCGCACCGTCGCCGCGGCCGGCGCGCCGCAGGAAAAGGCGGCGAAGCAGGCGGACCTGCTGAAGCATGCCTATGAGCGGGCCGTCGCCAATACCCGCGAACTGAGCGACCTGATCCAGCGCAGCAATGGCGAGGCGGTCGGCCTGCTGAACCGCCGCTTCGCCGAGGCGATGGATGAGATCAAGGGCCTGATGCAGAAGGCGGGTGAGAAGTAACGCCCCTCGCGCCGGCGCGCCGGGGGTCAGGTCAGGCGAAGGCTGACCTCCGGCAGGTCGTCGAAGACGATGCGGACGGTGGACGGGCCGTCCAGCGCGATCGAGGGGATGACGCTGCCGAGCAGGATGACCTGCCCGGCCCGCAGCCCGCCGAACGCGGCGGCGAGCGGGCTTTCGGCAAGCCAGGCCAGCCCCTTCAGCGGATCGCCCTGCAATTCCGCGCCCCGGCCGCTGTTGCGCACCGTGCCGGCGATCTCCGCCCGCCCCTCGATCGCGCGCAGGTCCAGCGCGCGCCAGTCCGCGGGCGGCGCGCCGATCACCGCCGCCGCGTGATAGAACTGGTCGGCGATCACCGTCGGCAGGCCGACCGCCTTCACGTCGCCGACCGGCGGCGGGCCGTAGCGGTTCTCCACGATCTCGATGGCCGCGAACAGCGTGCCGATCGCGGCCCGCGCCGCGTCGAGGCTGCACGGGCCGACCGGCAGGTCGCGGCCGAGGCGCACCGCCAGCTCGCATTCGATCTGCGGCGCGCGAAACGCGGCGAAGGGCAGGCTGACCGGGGCGGCATGGATGTCGGCGGCGGCCATGAAGCCGGCGCAGGGATGGTCGATGTCCAGGAAGGCCTGCATCCGCGCGCCGGTCGCCCCGATCTTGAAGCCGCCGACCGGCAGCACCCCGCGTGCCGCGGCCATGGCGTGCTGCACGGCGGCGGCCTCGGCCGCGTCGCGCGGGGCGATCGGCGCCGGCAGCGGGCCGGCCACCTCGCCGGCGCCGCGGCGGCCGAGCAGGGCTTCGGCGGCGGGGCGGGGATCGAATGCGGTCATGCGCGCCGCCCCAGTTCATAGAGGGCGACCGCCGCGGCGGCGGCCACGTTCAGGCTGTCCAGCCCGCCGCCGCTGCCCGGCATGGCGATGGCGGCAAGCTCGTCGCAGGTGTCGCGGGTGAGGCGCCGCAGCCCCTCCCCCTCGCTGCCCAGCACCAGGGCCACCCGTCGCTCGGCGAGCGCGGGGCCGGACAGCGGGGCACGCGCCGCCCCGTCCAGCCCGACCACCCACAGGCCGGCGGCCTTCAGCGCGACCAGCGTGCGGGCGATGTTGACGGCGCGCAGCAGCGGCACCGTTTCCAGCGCGCCGCTGGCGGCCTTGGCCAGCGCGCCGGTTTCCTCCGGCGCGTTGCGGTCCTGGGTGATGACGCCGGCCGCCGCGAAGGCGGCGGCGCTGCGCAGGATCGCCCCGACATTGCGCGGATCGCCGACCTGATCGAGCACGATCACCGTGCCCGGCCGCTCCAGCAGATGGGCAAGCGGCGGCGTGGCGAGCGGGTCGGCCAGCAGGGCCGCGCCCTGGTGGACCACGTCGCGGCCAAGCATCTGATCGAGCCGCGCCCGTTCCGCCCGTTCCGCCCCGAGCGCCCAGGGCGGGGCGAGGCGGGCGGCCAGACTCGCCTCCGCCTCCTCGGTCAGCAGCAGGCGGCGCAGGCGGCGGGACGGATTGGCCAGCGCGGCGGCGACCGCATGCAGCCCGTACAGCCAGACGGCCCCGCGCGGCACCTCCGGCGGGCCGTGGCGCGGCGGTGCGGCATGATGGCCGTGGTGCGGGGCCTGATGGCGCTGCGGCGCGGCCTGCGGCGGGCGCGGCCGGCCGTCGCGCGGGCCGCCCGGGGGCGGCCGCCCGGCGCCCGGCGGGCCGGAGCGGTGGGAGTGCGGCGGCTTCATGCTGCGGCGTATAGCGGTGCCGCGTTGGCGCGACAAATCGCCGCGTTTGACAGCGCCGGAGCGACCCGATACTCGCAGCGCGGCGCGGAGGGGTGCCCGAGTGGCTAAAGGGGACGGACTGTAAATCCGTTGGCGCACGCCTACGTTGGTTCGAATCCAACCCCCTCCACCAGCGTTCCCCGCGCCCGTCTCAGCCGCCGGCCGGCACCTCCCTGTCGCGGCGCAGCACGACATAGATCGCCGGGATCACCAGCACCGTCAGCAGGGTGGAGGAGGCGAGCCCGAACAGCAGGGAGATCGCGAGCCCCTGGAAG
>JAKAZX010000261.1 GCA_021826485.1 Pseudomonadota bacterium
CGCGCCGCGCCGGCCCGGCCTCGCGCCGCCCGTGCCGGACCGCCGCGCCCGGCCGCCGCCGCGGCTTGCGTGAGGCTTCCTCAAATCAGGCGCTGCGATCGGCCGCCGGGTCCAGGCCCGCGGTGTGGCCGGCTGCGCGCGGAGTCAGGGAATCTTGCGCGTGCCGGCGCCGAGGCGCAGCGGCTGGCTTGCGATGCGGCCGGCCTTCTCGGCGATGCCGCTGATCCCCTCCCGCCGCTCCAGCTCGCCCCAGACCTCGTCCGGCCGCACGCCCGCATCCACCCACATGACGATCAGGTGGTACAGCACGTCCGCGCTCTCCGCGATCAGGGCGGCGCGGTTGCCGCCGACCGCCTCGATCAGGCACTCCACCGCCTCCTCGCCGAATTTCTGGGCGATCTTGGCGGTGCCGCGGGACAGCAGGCGGGCGGAGTGGCTGACCGTCGGATCGGCGGCGCGGCGCTGGGTGACCACGTCGTGCAGCCGGTCCAGCACGCCGGCCGCCCCCGGCTCCCCGCGCGGGTGCCGCTTGCGCGGGACCTTCTTCGGCGCCGATTTCTTCTTGGGGGCGACCTTCTTTGCCATCGTCCGCCTCAGGCCGCCGCCCGCGGCAGGCGCACCGGCAGGCCGGCCGCGGCCAGCGCCGCCTTCACCTCGGCCACCGTGAAGGTGCCGAAATGGAACACGCTCGCCGCCAGCAGGCCGGTGGCGCCGGCCCGCGCGCCGGCGACGAAATCCGCCAGCGCGCCGACGCCGCCCGAGGCGATCACCGGCACCCGCACCGCCGCGCACACCGCGCGCAGCAGATCGAGGTCGAACCCCTTGCCGGTGCCGTCGCGGTCCATGCTGGTCAGCAGGATTTCCCCCGCGCCGAGGCCGGCGACCTGCCGGCACCAGCCGATCGCGTCGGTCCCGGTGCCGCGCCGGCCGCCATGCGTGAACACCTCCCACCGTCCGGGCGCGGTCTGTTTCGCATCCACCGCGACCACCACGCACTGGCTGCCGAATTTCTCCGCCGCCTCGCGCACCAGCTCCGGCCGCGCCACGGCGGCGGAGTTGATGCTGCACTTGTCCGCACCCGCCAGCAGCAGGGCGCGCATGTCGGCCACACTGCGCACGCCGCCGCCGACGGTCAGCGGCAGGAACACGCGGGCGGCGGTGCGCGCCACCACGTCGCGGATGGTGTCGCGGTTCTCGTGGCTCGCGGTGATATCCAGGAAGGTCAGCTCATCCGCGCCGGCGGCGTCGTACACCGCCGCCTGTTCCACCGGGTCCCCGGCATCGCGCAGGGCAACGAAGTTCACGCCCTTGACGACGCGGCCGTCCTTCACGTCCAGGCACGGAATGACTCGCAGCTTCAGCAACGGGCAGCTCCTTCCGGCCTCTCCATGCCGGGTTTGGCCGTGTCGCTGCAAGCACGGATCGCGCGGCTCAGTTCGCCAGCAGCCGCAGGGCGGCGGCCAGATCGATCCGGCCGTCGTACAGGGCGCGGCCGACGATCACGCCGTCCAGCAGCGTGCCGCCGCTTTCCGCCGCCGCCTGCTTCAGCGCCGTGAGGTCGGCGAGGCTGGCGACGCCGCCCGAGGCGATCACCGGGGTGGAGATCTGGAACGCCAGATCGAGCGTCTGTTCCAGGTTCAGCCCGCTCAGCATGCCGTCGCGCCCGATATCGGTATAGATGATCGCGGCGACGCCGGCATCCTCGAAGCGCAATGCGAGATCGAGCGCGCGCAGGTTGGACGTCTCAGCCCAGCCGTCGGTCGCGACATAGCCCTCGCGCGCATCGATGCCGACGGCGATGCGGCCGGGATGGATGCGGCACGCCTCGCGCACCAGCGCCGGGTTGCGCGCCGCGGCGCTGCCCAGGATCACGCGGCGCACACCCGCCAGCAGCCAGCGGTCGATCGCGGCCATGTCGCGGATGCCGCCGCCGAGCTGCACCGGCACCGTCACTTCGGCAAGAATCGCCGCCACCGCCGCGGCGTTCACCGAGCGGCCGGCGAACGCGCCGTTGAGATCGACCACATGCAGCCAGCGGCAACCGGCATCCTGCCAGGTGCGCGCCTGCGCGGCGGGCGAGTCGGAATAGACGGTCGCCTGATCCATCGCGCCGCGCCGCAGCCGCACGCAGGCGCCATCCTTCAGGTCGATCGCCGGATACAGCGTCAGCCCGCCGGTCACGCGATCCGCCCGCCGGGTTGCAGCAGCTTGTAGTAATGGATGCCGCGGATCGTCCGCCCGCCGGCGCGCGCATAGGCCGGATGCACGCCCCAGCGGATGTAGCCGAGCGATTCGTACAGCGCGATCGCCGCTTCCTGCGTCTCGCGCACGTCGAGATTGAGCACGTGATAGCCGAGCGAGCGGGCCGATTCCTCGACGCGATAGGTGATCATGCGCGCCAGCCCATGCCCGCGCGCATAGGGCGCGACGAAGGCGTGCTGGAGCTGCGCGGCGAAGGCCTGCGCCTCGTTGTTGCGCGGCGGGCGCACCAGTTGCGCCGCGCCGACGATCACACCGTCCAGCCGGCCGACGAACAACTGCCGCTCCGGCACCAGCAGCAATCCGCGGAAATAGCTTTCCAGCGACACGCGGCCCTGCGGATTGATCCAGCCGAACCCGCCGCCCTCGATGATCGCGGCGTTGGTCGCCTCGCACAGCGCGTTCAGGTCGTCGTCGGTGAAATCGCCCACCCGCTCGACCGCCAGCGTGTGGCCGCTTGCGGTGCCGTCATCGGGCGGTTCGGGCTGCGTCATGCCGGGCATGTCAGGGCATCCAGCGCAGGAAGTTGCCGAGGATGCGCAAACCCACCTCCTGGCTTTTCTCGACATGGAACTGCGTGCCGGCGCGGTTGCCCCTCGCTACCATCGCGACCACCGGACCACCATAGTCGGTGGTGGCGATGACCTCATCCGCCCGGCCGCCGAACAGCGCGTAGCTGTGCACAAAGTATCCGTGATCGCCCGGCCGCAACCCTTCCAGCAGCGGATGCGCGCCCGGGTTGAACTGCAACTCGTTCCAGCCCATCTGCGGCAGGCGAAGCTCCGCCGGCACCGCCATCGCGGCGATCTCGCCGGCGATCCAGCCGAACCCGGGCGTGACCGCGTGTTCCAGCCCGCGCTGCGCCATCAACTGCATGCCGACGCAGATGCCGAGGAACGGCGCCCCCGCCTCGGTCCGCGCCAGCACCGCCTCGCGCAGGCCGGGAATGGCGGCGAGGCCGTGCGCGCAATCGGCGAACGCGCCCTGGCCGGGCAGCACGATCCGGTCCGCCCCCGCGACCTCCGCCGGGTCGGCGGTCACCATGACGCGGGCGGAAATGCCCTGCCGCTCCGCCGCCACCGCCAGCGCGCGGGAGGCGGAGGCGAGATTGCCGCTGCCGTAGTCGATCACGGCGACCTTCATGCCGCTGCGCGCTCCGCCAGATCGGGCCGGCGCGCCAGCAGCCGGGCGAGTGCCGCATCGGCATCGGCCGCCGCCACCACATGGGCGAGCAGGTAGCCGCGGCGGGCCAGCGCGCCGCGCAGCAGGTCGTTGCCCCACAGGCCGAGCGCCCAGGCCAGCGCAAGCGCGCAGGGCAGCCGCAGCGCCGCCCCCGGCAGCGCGCTGACGGCGAACCACGCGGCCAGCGCCAGCACGCCGGCGATCCAGGCGCGCTGGGCCAGCAGCCAGAACGGCCCGAGGATCAGCGCGCCCCAGGCGAACCCCTCCCGCACCACGACCGGGGGCGCGGCCTGGTGCAGATGGGCGGTGTAGATCCTCACAGCGCCCCCTTGGTGGACGGCACCACGCCGGCCGTCCGCGGGTCGGCGGCAACCGCCATGCGCAGCGCGCGGGCGGCCGACTTGAAACAGGCTTCCGCCACGTGATGCGCATTGCTGCCCGCCCGCGCCGTCAGATGCAGCGTCAACGCCGCATTGAAGGCAAAGGCGCGGAAGAATTCCTCGAACAACTCGGTGTCCATCGTGCCGATCTTGGGCTGGCGGAAGGTGACCGCCCAGGCCAGGAAGGGCCGGCCGGACAGATCCACCGCCGCCTCCGCCAGCGCCTCGTCCATCGGCACGACGGCATGGCCGAAGCGGCTGATGCCGCGCTTGTCCCCCAGCGCCTCGGCCAGCGCGCGGCCGAGCACGATGCCGACATCCTCCGTCGTGTGGTGGAAGTCGATGTGCAGGTCGCCCTTCGCGGCGACCGTCAGGTCGAACAGCGCGTGGCGGGCGAACGCGGTCAGCATGTGGTCGAGGAAGCCGATGCCGGTCGCGACCTCCGCCGTGCCCGACCCGTCGAGATCGAGGGTGAGCCGGATGTCGGTCTCGGTGGTGGTGCGGACGAGGCTGGCGCGGCGCTGCATGGGCCAGCACTACCGAAATTGCGCGGCGGCGGCAAACGCCGGGCGGGGCGCCGCGTCGCACGTCAATTTCACGGGACGGCCCCGCTCACCGCGCATCGGGCTTGCCCGGGGCGCCGGGGGGCACCATGTCGCGGTGCCATGCAAACCCTCCCCCACTCCCCCAACGACCCGGTCGGCTGGCACGGCACGACGATCCTATGCGTGCGCCGCGGCGGCGCGGTCGCGATGGCCGGCGACGGACAGGTCAGCCTCGGCCAGACGGTGGTCAAGGGCAACGCCCGCAAGGTGCGCCGCATCGGCACCGGCGGTGCGGTGCTGGCCGGCTTCGCCGGCGCGACCGCCGACGCCTTCACCCTGCTCGAACGGCTGGAAGCCAAGCTGGAACGCTTCCCCAACCAGCTCGAACGCGCCTGCGTCGAACTGGCGAAGGACTGGCGGACCGACCGCTACCTGCGCCGGCTGGAGGCGATGATGGCGGTGGCCGACCGCGACCGCAGCTTCACGCTGACCGGCAACGGCGACGTGCTGGAGCCGGAGGACGGCGTCATCGCCATCGGCTCGGGCGGCAATTACGCGCTGGCGGCGGCGCGCGCGCTGATCGAGGTGCCCGACCTGACCGCCGAGCAGGTCGCCCGGCGTGCCATGAAGATCGCTGCCGACATCTGCATCTACACCAATCACAACGTGATCGTGGAAACGATCGCCTAAGGACGTGTCAATGGAAGTCCCGACCTATTCGCCGCGGGAGATCGTCTCCGAACTCGACCGCTTCATCGTCGGCCAGCATGACGCCAAGCGCGCGGTCGCGATCGCGCTGCGCAACCGCTGGCGCCGGCAGCAACTGCCGGAGGCGCTGCGCGAGGAGGTGGTGCCGAAGAACATCCTGATGATCGGCCCGACCGGCTGCGGCAAGACCGAGATCGCGCGCCGGCTGGCCAAGCTGGCGCAGGCGCCGTTCCTGAAGGTGGAGGCGACCAAGTTCACCGAGGTCGGCTATGTCGGCCGCGACGTGGAAAGCATCATGCGCGACCTGGTCGATGTCAGCATCAACATGCTGCGCGACGCCAGCCGCAAGGAAGTGCAGGCGAAGGCCGAAACCAATGCCGAGGAACGGCTGGTGACCGCGCTGGTCGGCGACAAGGCGGCCGCCGACACGCGCTCGAAGTTCCGGCGGATGCTGCGCAACGGCGAGCTGGAGCAGCAGGAGGTGGAGGTCAGCCTGAGCGAGACGCCGGGCAACCCGATCGGGCAGCTCGACATGCCCGGCATGCCGCCGGGCCAGATGATCAATCTCGGCGAGATGATGAAGGGCATGTTCGGCCGCCCGCAGGTCGCCCGCAAGATGAAGGTGGCGGACGCCCGCCGCGCGCTGGAGCGCGAGGAGGCGGACCGGCTGCTGGACAATGAGCGGCTGACCAAGGACGCGGTCGCGCATGCCGAGAACAACGGCATCGTCTTCCTCGACGAGATCGACAAGATCTGCGCCCGCACCAGCGAGGGCGGGTTCCGCGGCGGCGATGTCTCGCGCGAGGGGGTGCAGCGCGACCTGCTGCCGCTGATCGAGGGCACGACGGTCAACACGAAACACGGGCCGGTGAAGACCGATCATGTGCTGTTCATC
>JAKAZX010000262.1 GCA_021826485.1 Pseudomonadota bacterium
CACGCTGCTGAGCGAGATCGCCACCGGCACGCTGGTGGTCGGCAGCACGACGAAGGCGAATGGCATTAGCCTTGACGGCCCGCTCACCCTGGCCGGCACGCTCGACCTGCTGACCTCGGGGTCCATTATCGAGCCGGGCGGGCCGCTGAGCGTGCCGGTGCTGGCCGCCAGCGCCGGCGGCGGCATCGCGCTCGGCGCCGCGCACAATGCCATCGGCACGCTGGCCCCGGTGGCGGCCCTCGGCGGCGTGAGCATCGTCGATGGCGGCGCGATGACGGTCGCGGGAGCGATCGGCGCCGGCAGCGTCACGCTGGCCGCCGGCGGCATGCTGGACGTGCTGGCCGGGATCGCCGCGACCACGCGGCTTTCGCTCGCCGGCAACGGCCTCGTGCTGGCCGGGGCCGCCCCGGTCACCGCCGCCGCGATCCAGCTCAACGGCGGCGCCGGTGGCATTGCCATCACCGGCGGCGGCACGATCGGCGGCGGCGCCACCACGCTCGACCTGATCGGCGGCGGCGGTGTCAGCGAAGCCTCCACCAGCACCATCGCCGCCGCCCTGCTGACCAGCAGCACCGGCATCGGCGGCAGCGTCGCGCTGCTCGGCCGCGGCAACGCCATCGCCACCCTCGGCGGCTTCGCCGTCAGCGGCGGCGACCTCAGCCTTGCCGAGAACGGCACCGCGACCCTGTTGGTGAGCGGGCCGGTCAGCGCCGGCAACGTCACGCTCGGCACCCCGGGCGGGCTGCCGGGGACGATCAGCGTCGCGGGCGCGATGAGCGCGACGCACACGCTGGCGCTGAACGCCATCGACATGATCGCGCTGACCCCGGCCGCCACCATCGACGCGCCGGCGATCACGCTCGCCAGCATCGGCCCCATCACCCTCGCCGCCGGCGCGCTGGTCGGCGACCCGCTGAGCACGGTCGGGCTGAGTTCGACCGGGGGCGCGGTGCTCGCGGACGCGGGCAGCCGCATCCTCGCCGCCACGCTGGACAGCCCGGGCGGCATCGCCGGGGCCGCCGACCTCGCCGGCACCGCCAACGCCATCGCCACGCTGGAAAACCTCTCCGCCGGCAGCCTGACGCTGCAGGATGGCGGGGCGCCGCTGCTGACCATCGCGGGCCATGTCGGCGCGGGCGGGGCGGTGGCGATCGGCACCGTGGCGCCGTCGACCGCGATCGCGCTGACCGGCAGCCTCGCGGCGGCGGCGATCACGCTGGCCGCCGCCAGCGGCGGCATGGCGCTGAGCGGCAGCCTCATGGCCGTGGGCGTGGCCGAACTGGACGCCGCCGCCGGCGGCATCGCGCAGAGCGGCGGCTTCGTCGCGGGCACGCTGCAAAGCGCGGGCGTGGTGGGGCCGGGTGCGTTCGGCAATGCCAATATCGCCACCCTGGGCGCGTTCGGCGTGACCGGCGGCGATTTCTCGCTCCACACCACCACCGGCCTGACCATCGCGGGCCCGGTCTCGGCGGCCAACATCGCCATCGCGAGCCAGGGCGGCATCGCCGTCGCCGGCACGCTCGCCGCGGCCGGCGCGCTGGGGCTGTCGGCCGGGGCCGGCGGCATCGCGCTCGGCGGTGCCAACGCGCCCGCGCTGCTCAACGCCACCACGGTGACGCTGGCAAGCCAGGGGCCGGTCAGCGAGCCGAACGGCCGCATCCTCGCCATCACGCTGACCGACAGCGGCGCGGCCTCGGTCGATCTGGGCAATCCGGCGAACCAAGTCCCGGTGCTGGGCGCGGTCAGCCTGAGCGGCGGCGGGTTCCTGTTCGCCGACAGCCCCGCCACGGCGCTGACCATCGCGGGGCCGGTGCGCGCAGCCAATGCCACCATCGGCACGCCGGCCACGCTGACGCTGGCGGGCGCGATCACGGTGGCCGGGGAATTGACGCTGGCCGCTGGCGCCGGGGGCATCGGCATCGGCACCGGCGGCGCCGCCGCCACGGTCAACGCCGGGACGCTGGTGCTGGCCAGCGCCGGCGGCATCGCCGAGCCGAACGGCGTGGTGACCGCGGGCGAACTGGTGGCCAGCAGCGCGAGCGGCATCGACCTCGGCAATCCGGCCAACGACATCGCGGCCCTCGGCGCGGTCACGGTGGCCAGCGGCGACCTGCTGCTGGCCGACAACGCCGCTCCGCTGCTGACGGTGTTCGGCCCGGTCTCGGCTGCCGACGTGACGCTGGCCACGCCCAATGCGCTGCTGGTCGCCGGCACGATCAGCGATGCGGGGCAGATCGCGCTGAGCGCCGGGGCGGGCGGCATCACCATCGGCAGCCCTGGGGCGCCCGGGCGGATCAACGCCGGCACGCTGATTCTCACCAGCGGCGGGGCGATCGGCGAGCCGAACGGCGGCATTGTCGCGGCGACGCTGACAGGCGCCAGCGCGGGTGCCACCGTGCTGGACGGGAGCAACAGCATCGCCCAGCTTGCCGGCTTCACGGCGGGCACGGCGTTCTCGCTGGCGGACAGCGCGGCGCTGACCATCTCCGGCACGCTGCGCGCGCCGCTGGTCGCGGTACAAGACCCTGCCGTCGTCACCCTGGCGGGCGGGGCCACCATCGTCACCGGCGGCACCGCGCAGCCGGCGGATTTCCTGCGGCTCGATGCCTCCCCCGGCGGCGCGCAGATCCTGCTGGCGCAGGTGCCGACGCTGCTGAAGCCGGCGGTGGCGGGCGGACAGCCGGCGGGGGCCTATTTCAGCGTCGGCGGCTTCACCCAGCTCGGCACCAGCACTGTCACCTCGATCACCTCGGGCGGCGCCGACATCCTGCGCATCGATGCCGCCGGCACCGGCAACATCGCCTTCGGCTCGCTCCAGGGGCCGGCGACATGGCTGCTGCTGGGCATCGCCGGCGGGCGCATCAGCGGCAGCATCTTCGTGCAGTCGCTGACGCTGCAATACCCGGCCGGCTACAGCGGCGCCGAGCTGTCCGGCTCGATCTCCAACATCAACGGTCAGGCGGCGGCGGGCCAGGCCACCATCCTGCCGCTGCCGAACAGCGCCTTCCGGCTGAACAACTGCCCGATCCACTCGATCAACTGCGTGCTGCTGCCGATCGAGGTGCTGCCGGCGGCGAGCCCGTTGCAGAATTTCACCATCGGCACGCTGCTCAACGACGACGAAGACGACAGCCTGCTGCTGCCCATCGTCTCCAGCCGGGATTATTGAGGATGCGCCCGTTGCTCCGCGCGCCACGGCTTGCCGCCTTCGTCTTCCCGCTGCTCGCGGTGCTGGCCGGCTGCGACCGTCCGCCGGCCACGGCCTATGTCAATGGCTGGAGCGCCGGGGCGCCGCAGGCGCAGACCGCGATCGGCGTCAACGCGGTCGGCGAGGCGTGCAGCCTGCAGGATGGCGGCATGGGCGGGGCCAATATCTTCTGCGGCACCTGGCAGCAGCCGAGTGGGCACATCCGCGAAGGCCAGGCGGTGGGGGCCGGCGACCTCGCGCGCCTGGTCACCGCGAGCACCTGGCGGGCCGGCATCGACCAGTCGTACGACTGCCAGGCGCCGACCCAGACCACGATCCTGGACGGCCGCCCGGCCGAGCTGCTGGACTGCATCCAGCGCCGGCTGGGCTGGCCGCATGTCGCCATGGTGGCGCTGGTGGACGGCCACGCCTGGTACGGCGACGGGGTGAAGGCCGCGTTCACCCCGATGGAGCGCGCCATCGGCATCCGCGCCGGGCTGTTCCGCGCCGACACCGTGCCGCCGAGTTCGGCCGCCGATTCGGTGATGGCGCAGCGGCTCGCGGCGCAAGTGGTCAGTTCCGGCGACATCGGCCAGTACGACGCGCTGATGGTGGCCGGCACGCGGGCCAATCTCGACGAGAACCCCTCGGCCGCCGAGGCCGCGTTCCGTGCCGCGCTGGCGCTGCAACAGAAGGCGCTCGGCGCGCACAACCCCAACACCGTCACCGCGATGACGACGCTGGCGCTGCAACTGTCCGACGAAAGCCGCTACGCCGAGGCGGCGACGCTGTTCGGCGAGGCCGGGCAGCTCGCGCCGCGCGCCTCGGACCCGATCGCGCCGGCGCGGCTGCTGCATTATCGCGGGCTCGACGCGCTCAATCGCGGCCAGGCGGAGGAGGCGCTGCGCCTGCTGCGCGCGGCGGACAGCGCGTACGCGGCGCAACTGCCGCCCGACATCGCCACCCCCGACGCCGCCGACCAAGGCGGCGGCTTTGCCAGCGGCTTCGTCCGCGCCTCGCTGGTCAGCGGCCGCGACGTGCTGACCGACCCCGCGGCGCAGGCGGCGCTGATCGGGGTGATCGAGGCGCGCCGCAACGAGGCGGTGGCGCTCGGCAGCCTCGGCCGAGCGGCGGAGAGCCGGACGACGCTGGCCTCGGCCACCCGGCTCGCCGAGAGCCACGGCCTCGCGCGGCCGATCCTGGCGGCGCGGCTGCTGCGCAATATCGGCCTCTCCGCCGCGATCGCGGGCGATGCCTCGCTGGCGCTGACCGATCTGGCGCGCTCGGCCTCGGCGTTCGGCCGCGCGCTGCCGGATTCCAAGCCGCTGGCCGAGACCACGCTGTTGCAGGTGCGCGAACTGGCCCGCGCCGGCCGCGCCGCGGAGATGCTGCCGCTGTGCCAGAGCGCCGTCGGCACGCTGATCCGGCTGAAGGCCGGCACCACGCCCGAACTGATCGAGCCGTGCCTGGACGCCTATGGCGTGGCGGCCGAGGCGAGCGTCGATCCGACGCAGAAGCAATCGCTGCTGGCGGAGATGTTCACCGCCTCGCAGCTCGGCCAGGGCGGCGTCACCAGCCAGCAGATCGCGCAAGCGACCGCGCGCCTGCAGGCCAATGCGCGCGACCCGCGCGTGGCCGAGGCGATCCGCAAGCGCGAGGACGCGAGCACGGCGTTGCAGACCCTCGTGCGCAAGCGCGACACCATCAGCGCCGCCGTCGCCACCGACCCCTCGGCGCAGGCGGCGCTGGTGGAGATCGACGCGAAGGTGAAGGAGGCCGAGACGACGCTGGCCGACAGCGACGCGGCGTTGCAGGCGGCGGCGCCGAATTTCGGCCAGCTGGCGCAGCAGGTGGTGCCCGCCGGCGCCGTGTTCGCGGGGTTGCGGCCGGACGAGGCGCTGCTGCAAATCGCGCTCGGCCCGCATGACGGCTGGAGCATCGTGCTGCATGGCGGGCAGATCGCGATCGCGCGCATTCCCGCCGGGCTCGATGCCATCGCCAAACTCGTCGCCACGGTGCGCGCCAGCATCGAAGTCACCGACCAGTTGCCCACCTTCGACGTGGAGGGCGCGCGCAAGCTCTACGACCTGACCATGGCAGGCGTGATGCCGGCGCTGGCGACGGCCAAGACGGTGGCGGTGGTGCCCGCCGGCCCGCTGCTGGCGCTGCCGTTCGAGGTGCTGCTGAGTGGCCCGGCGGACGCGCACAAGCTGGCCGAGGCGCCATGGCTGGTGCGCCGCTTCACGCTGACGCATGTACCGGCGGCGGCCAACTTCGTCAGCCTGCGCAAGACCGCCGGCGGCTCGCGCGCCACCCGGCCATGGTTCGGCTTCGGCGATTTCGTGCCGCTGTCGCTGGCGCAGGCACAGCGCAGTTTCCCGGTCGCCTCCTGCGCCGACAGTGCCGCGCTGCTGGCCGGGCTGCCGCCGCTGCCGGGCGCGCGCAAGGAACTGGACGCGGCGCGCGCGCTGTTCGGCGCCACCGAGGGCGACTGGCTGCTCGGCGCCGCCTTCACCCGCCCGGCGGTGCTGGCGGCGCCGCTGAAGCAGTACCGCATCCTGCATTTCGCTGCCCACGCGCTGCTGCCATCCGAGCTGACCTGCCAGAGCGAGCCGGCCATCGTCACCTCCGACCCGGCGGGGGCGCCGGACGCGAAACAGGCGCTGCTGACGGCGGCCGACGTGACGCAGCTCGACCTGGACGCCGACGTGGTGATCCTCTCGGCCTGCAACTCGGGCGGCGGCGGCGGCGGCACG
>JAKAZX010000263.1 GCA_021826485.1 Pseudomonadota bacterium
CAGACTGTCCGCACCTCACCCCATGATCGCATGCTCGGCCTTGATCGCCTCGTCGCGCATCAGGTCGCGGATGTAGCGTTTCACCTCATTGAAGGCGGGCGATCCGGTCAGATCGAGCGATCGCGGCCGGGGAAATGCGATCTGCAGCGATTCCTTCACCCGGCCCGGCCGCGCGGTCATGACATGGATGGTGTCGGCGAGCAGCAGCGCCTCCTCGATGTCGTGGGTGATGAACAGCACGGTCTGGCGATGGCGCTCCCAGACGGTCAGCAGAAGCTCCTGCATCAGGCTGCGGGTCTGTGCATCCAGCGCGCCGAACGGCTCGTCCATGAGCAGGATTTCCGGCTGCATGATCAGCACGCGGGCGAGGCCCACCCGCTGCTTCATGCCGCCGGACAGTTCCGCGGGGTAGTGGCCGGCGAATCCCTTCAGTCCGACCTGCTCGATATACTGCTCCGCCATCGGCACGTAGTCCCTGGGGTGCCGGCCCTGCTGGCGGGGACCGAACGTCGCATTCTCCAGCACCGTGTACCAGGGGAACAGCGCGGGTTCCTGGAACACCACGCCCCGGCGCGGCGAAGGGCCGTCGATCGGCGCGCCGTTCACCAGCAGCGTGCCGGAGGTCGGCCGGTCGAAGCCGGCGACCATGTTCAGCAGCGTCGATTTGCCGCAGCCGGACGGGCCGAGCACGGCCACGAACTGCCGGGGCGCGACGGCGAGCGAGATGGATTGCAGCGCATCGACGGTGCGGCCGGCGCGCGTGAACCGCTTCCAGACGTCGCGCACTTCGATGGCGCTGCTCAATGCTGTGCTCCATGCCGGCGCCAGGGTTCGGCGAGGTGCCAGGCCAGCAGCACCAGGCGGTCGGACAGGAAGCCGAGCAGCCCGAAGGAGATCATGGTGGCGACGCAGATGTCCATCCGCCCCACGTAATACGCATCCCAGAGCGCGTAGCCGAGGCCCGATTTCACCGCGACCATCTCGGAGATGATGACGGCGGTCCAGGCGACGCCGACGCCCAGTCGGAGACCTGTGAAGATGGATGGCAGCGCCGAGGGGAACACGATGCTGCGCAGGATCACGGGCGGCTTCGCGCCCAGCATGCGCGCGGCCCGCAGCAACAGGATGTCGGTGTTGCGTGCGCCATGCGTGGCGTTGATGACGATCGGGAAGAATGCGCCGAGCGCCACCAGAAAGATGGCGCTGGCGTCGTAGATGCCGAAGAACGCGAGCGCGAATGGAATCCATGCCGTGATGGGAACCGGGCGAAACATCTGGATCGTCGGATCGAGATAGTCCGCGGTCCGCCGGTTCCAGCCGATCATCAGCCCGAGCGGCACGGCGACGGCGCTGGCGACGGCGAACCCCTCAAGCACCCGCTCGCCGGAATTGAGCGTGCTGGCGATCCAGGTGCCGGAATAGGGCGACAGCGTGTGTGTCGATGACCCGACGATCCAGACATACCAGGCGCGGGCAACCGCCTCCGGCGCCGGCACGATGCCTTGCGGCAGCCATGCCAGCCATGCTCCCGCCTGCCAGACCGCGAACAACAGCACGGGCAGCACGAGGGACCGAGGCGTTCGCAAGGCCGGCATGCGGGACCGCACCGTCAGTGTGTTGCGCCACCCAGTTCCGCCTCGGTCTTGCCTGTCGCTTTCATCAGCGGCTGGTAATCGATGTTCTGAAGGACCTCGCCGGAGACATCGTGCTGAATGATGCCTGACTCGAGCAGGAATTTGGCGATCCTTACCATCTGATCGGCCGAGAGCGTGTAGTGAAGGGTCGCGTTCCTTACGGATTCGGCCGCGAGCTTCGGATCGATGCCGGTCTTCTCGGCATAGACCTTGGTCCATTCGTCGTGATGTGCCTGGAACCTGTTGACCAGCTCCACATAGGCCGCGACCACGCGATCCAGTGCGGCGGGATGGGTCGCCATGAAGGCGCGCGTCGTGACGAAGATGCCATCCAACCCATCGACTGCCCTGGACTTGAGATGGTCGATGCCGGGATAGGACCCGTAGCCGCCAAGCACGGCCTGCGCGCAGAACGGCTGCCAGGCAACCATCATGTCGATCTGCCTGTCCTGCATCGCCTTGGTGAAGGTCATGCCGCTGCCGAAGATATTGATGGTCTTGAGTGTATTGTAGTCGAGGCCATTCTCGGCGACCGAGGCGGCGAACATCAGCCAGGAGATCGATCCCGCCCCGATGCCGATGGACTTGCCCTTCAGTTGCTGCCAGTCATTGATGGTGACGCCATTGCGCACGGCGAGACAGTTGCCTCCGCTGGCGGTGCCGGCAAGCGCGACGATACTCCGGACCCCCTGATTCAGGGACAGGGCGATGTCCTGCGGGCCGATATTGGCCGCATCGATATCGCCGGCCGCGAGCGCGGTGCGCGCATCGGCATAGCGCTGGAACGTCACTTCCTTGAAGTCCAGGCTGTATTTCTTCCCGATCTCGGGCAATGCCCACAATGTGGCGGACGATGCGGCGTTGATGATGCCGAGCCGTACCACGGTCGGCTTGGACGCATCCTCAGCCCTGGCCACGGGTGTTGCCAGTCCGGCGGTCAGCAGGGCCGCGCCGGCGATCAGTCCTTGGACGAAACGGCGATGCACGCGATGTTCCTCCTTTGCGAAGGCGGACGTCATGGCCGATGGGGTCCCTGCAATTCGGTGACGGGCCCGTAAAGCTCCGCGCGGCGGTCGCGGAAATGCGGAATGACCCGGCGCGCCCGTTCGATCTCGTTCAGCTCCAGATCGACCAGAAGCAAATCCGGCGTGCCGTCCGCCGCACGGGCGATAACGTGGCCGTAGGGATCGGTCACGAAGCTGCGGCCGATGAATGCCATCCCGTCTTCCGAGCCGGCACGGTTGACCACGACGGCGAAATACTGATTCTGGAACGAGGCAACCTGCATTTCCATCTCGAACATCGGCCATTGCTCGCGGGAGATCGCGGCCAGCGGCACCAGCAGAATCTGGCATCCACGCAGGGCGAGAATCCGAAGCTGTTCCGGATAATGGCGGTCGTAACAGATTGCCACGCCCAAAGGGCCGGCCTTCGACGGGAAGACGCTGAATTCCCCCGGTCCCGGCCGATAATAGAATTTCTCATTGAACAGCGGCGCTTCGGCGATATGCACCATGCGGGTGCGTCCGAGCAGTGCGCCGTCGGCGTCGATGACCGGAGAGCAGTCGTAGTATTCCCCGGGCGACGCCCGTTCGAAGATATTGGCCACCACGACGATGCCGGACCGCCTGGCGGCGGCCGACAGCCGCTCCACCGTCGGGCCGGGGATCGGTTCGGCCCAGTCGAAGAAGGACGGGTCCGCCCTGAATTGCGGGAAGAAGCGGCTGAAGCCCATTTCCGGGAAGCAGATCAGCTCCGCACCCTGCGACGCGGCCCGCCGGATCATTTCGACAGCGTGGGTGAGGTTGGCGTCCCGATCCTCGGATGCCGCAAGCTGGCCCAGGGCTACGCGGGGCATGGCTTGGCCCAGTCCGCCTGCATGGTCCGGCATTGCCGGACATAGGCCAGCACCTCCTGCAGCCCCATCACGTCGCCATAGCGCGCGCCGACATCCGCAAGATGCAGGGCATGGATCGCCGGATGGAAATCGCCCACCGCCTCCCGGACCAGGATGGGGCGATAGCCGTGCTGCATGGCGTCAAGCGCGGTCGCACGGACGCAGACACTGGTGGTGCAGCCGGCAATCAGCAGCGTATCGACGCCATCCCTTTGCAGCATCCGATGCAGATCGGTGCCGAAGAAGGCCGACGGATATTTCTTGGTGATCACCGGTTCGGATGGCAGCGCCCCCAGCGCGGGTTCGATGTCCACCAAGGGACTGCCCTGCCGGCACGCGGCAAGCCAGGGCACCTTGTGCGCCCAGTATCCCGCGTCTTCCAGGTCGGGCGCATAGGCAATCGTCGTGTAGATCACCGGGTGCCGCGTCCGCATGGCCTCGATCAGTTGCCGCGTTGCCGCGACCTCGGCGGCAAACTGGCCGCCGGGAAATTCGCTTCGCCCCGATGTGAACGCCTTGCTGAAATCGATCACGATCAACGCCGGCCGTACTCCGGGGCCAACCGAATGGCGGTAGCCGCGCTGGGTGTAGAAGGCGAGGATCTGCTGGAGTTCCATCGTGGCGCCGGTGTTGACCCGTCGGTCAAAATACGCCACGCTGGCGTCGCGTCAAGCGGAGGATGGAAAGACCCGGAATGTCCGCCTACATCGTTGCAGTGATCGACGAACACGATCCCGCGGTGTTCGCTGAGTACCGTGCGGCCGCCCTGCCCGTGGTTGCGCGCTTCGGCGGCCGGTCCCTGCTGCAGGGCACGGAGCATACGACGCTGGAAGGAGAATGGGCGCCGGGCCGTGTGGTCGTCATCGAATTCCCGTCGCGCGAAGCCGCGTGCGCATTCTACGACTCATCGGAATACGCTGCGGCGCGCACGCTTCGTCATCGATCTGCCCGGACCGACATGCTGCTGTTCGACGGCCGTCCGACATGAGCCTCAAGACGGCGCTGTGTGACTCGCTCGGACTCGACATCCCGCTGATGCAGGCCGGCATGGGAGCCTATCGGGGGATCGTCACGTCGCCCGAACTCGTGGCGGCGGTGTCGGACGCGGGCGGCATGGGATGTCTGGGCGGCGCCGGCCTGACGCCGTCGGAACTGCGTGACACGATCCGGCGGATCGGGTCGCTGACAGCGCGGCCGTTCGGGGTCGATCTGCTGTTGCCGGCCAAGCTGTCCCGGCCGGACGGCACGCGCGACGCCATCCGGCGGGAGATTGCCGAAAGCCATCCGCAGCACTGGGCCTGGGTGCAGGGGCTGTTCGACCGTTACGACCTGCCGCACACGCACATCGACATGGAACACGCGACCACTGCGGAACTGACCGACGCGCAGGCCGATGTGGTGATCGCCGAGCGCGTGCCGTTGTTCGTCGCCGGCCTCGGCGATCCAGGGCCGCTCGCCGCGCGCATCCACGCCTATGGCGGCAAGGTCGCCGGCGTGGTCGGGTCCGTGCGGCATGCGCAGCGGCACGTGCAGGCGGGCGTCGATCTGCTGATCGCGCAGGGCAGCGAGGCGGGCGGCCATGTCGGCACGGTGGCGACGCTGCCGCTGGTGCCGCAGGTGGTCGATGCGGTCGCGCCCTGTCCCGTGGTCGCCGGCGGCGGCATCGCCGATGGCCGGGGCCTGGCCGCGGCCCTGATGCTGGGTGCGCAGGCGGTCTGGTGCGGGACGGCGTTCCTGTTCGCCGAGGAAGCCCAGGTCCACCCGATCCAGCGCGACCAGTTGCTGTCCGGCCGGTCGGAGGATTTTGCCGCCACCCGCATCTACACCGGCAAGACGGCGCGGACCTTCCGCAACGAGATCCACGGCCTCTGGGCCAAGACGGGGCTGGAGCCGTTGGGTATGCCGCATCAGAAGGTGCTGATGGACGATCTGCTGGATGCCGCCCGCGCCGCCGGGCGGCTTGATATCGTCAGCAACCCGGCCGGCCAGATCGCCGGGATGCTGCATTCCGTCCGGCCGGCACGCAAAATCGTCACCGACATGATCGACCAGGCCGTCGCATGCCTGCGGCATGGCGCGGCCCTGATCGAGCGGCCTGCGCCGGCACGGTGAAATCGGGTGTGGATTTGAACTGGAACGTTGAGGATTGCATGGCTCACGTCGAGCGGGAAGAGCGTTGGGGCGAACACGCGACGATTGACGATCGCAGAACCGAAATCCTGCGTTCCCTCGGCGCGGTGCTGCGGGAACGCGGCTTCGGGTCGCTGCGCATGCAGGACATCGCCGATCACCTGAACATGACGAAGGGCAATCTCTATTACTATTTCTCGAGCAAGCAGGAACTGCTGTTCCACTGCCACATGAAGTGCATGGATGTCAGCATGGCGGCCCTCGCCGCCGCCGAAC
>JAKAZX010000264.1 GCA_021826485.1 Pseudomonadota bacterium
GGTGGAGAACGGCTGGCTGGATGCGGCGCATGCCGACCTGGTGGACGACCACGGCATCCAGATCGCGCCGCTGCACTATCCCCACCTGTCGCACACCGAGATCTTCGATTCGGTGGAGACGTTCTACCGTCGCTTCTACTTCCGCGCGCCGAAGATCGCCGCCATCGTCGGCGAGATGGTGCGCAGCCCGCAGATGATGAAGCGCCGCCTGCGCGAGGGCGTGGAGTTCTTCCACTTCCTGCGGGAGCGCCAGACCGCGGCGTGACGACGGAGCGCCGCGTGATCCTGACGGCCGACGATTTCGGCCTGTCGGACGCGGTGAACGAGGGGATCGAGCGCGCGCATCGCGACGGCGTGCTGACCCATGCCAGCCTGATGGTGGCGGGCGAGGCTGCGGCCGATGCGGTCCGCCGCGCGCAGCGCATGCCGGGCCTGCAGGTCGGGCTGCATCTGGTGGTGATCGAGGGGCCGGCGGTGCTGCCACCGGCCGCCATCCCGGCGCTGGCGGACGCGCAGGGCCGGTTCGGGGCCGAGCAGGTGCGGCGCGGGCTGCGGTATTTCCTGCGGCCTGCCGCGCGGCGCCAGCTTGCCGCGGAAATCCGCGCGCAGTTCGCCGCCTTCGCCGCGACCGGATTGCCGCTCGCGCATGCCGATGCGCACAAGCACATGCACCTGCACCCGACCGTCGGCCGCCTGATGCTGCGCATCGGGCGGGAGTTCGGCCTGCCGCGCATCCGCGTGCCCGCCGAGCCGCCGGCGGTGCTGGCGGCCTGCGGCGCCGCGCCGGGGGCCGGCGCGCGCGTGCTGTATGCCTGGACCCGCGTGCTGCGCGCGCAGGCCCGCGCCGCCGGCATCGCCACCGACGATGCCGTGTTCGGCCTGGCCTGGAGCGGCCACATGACGGAGCCGCGGGTGCTGCGCCTGCTGGCCCATCTGCCGCCCGGATGCAGCGAGATCTACTTCCATCCCGCCAGCCGCCGCGACGCGGCGATCGCCCGGCTGATGCCGGAGTACGAGCACACCGCCGAACTCGCGGCGCTGCTCAGCCCGGCGGTGCGGGCGGCCCTGGCGGCGCTGACAGCGCCCGCAGCAGGGTCGGCTCGAACACCAGCGTCGCGATGACGGTGCTGCCCAGGCTGAGCAGCAGCAGCACCCCCATGCTGGACGTGCCCGGATGCCCGGACAGGGCGAGCGACCCGAACGCCGTCCCGGTGGTCAGCGCCGAAAAGGCGATGGCGCGGGCGGTGGCGGACCCGAGGAAGTGGCGCGTACCCTTGCGCCAGTTCATCACGAAATAGACGTTGAACGACACGCCCACGCCCAGCAGCAGCGGCAGGGCGATGATGTTGGCGAAGTTCAGCTTGAGGCCCGCCAGCTTCACCACGACCACGGTCAGCAGCGACGACAGCAGCAGCGGCGCCATCACCAGCGCCACGTCCCGCGGCCGGCGCAGCGCGATCGCCAGGATGACGGCGATCGCGATCAGCGCGAACATCGCCGCACTGCTGAAGGCGCCGATGATCGTGTTGGCGCTTTCGACGATGGTGACGGCGGTGCCCTGGGCATCGGGCGCGATCTGTCGCACCTGCGCGACCAGCGCGCGCAGCCCGCTGCTGTCGTGGGTCTGCGGCGTGCCGACCACCTGCACGCGCGCGCGCCCGTCGGCCAGCAGCCAGTCCCGGCTGATGTCCGGCGGCACCTGCGCGACCGCCACCGGATGCACGTCCAGCGCGGTGCGCAGCCGATCGAGCTGCAACGGCAGGAACTGCACCAGTGCGGCGTTCATCGCCATCAGCGTCGCATCCGGCGCCGCGGCGAGGCGTTGCAGATCGTCGCCGATCGCGCGCAGCGGACTGGCCGGCGGCAGGCGCGGCGCCGCGCGCATGATCTCGTCCGCGGCGGTGTGCGCCGCCAGCCGCAGGTCCACCGGCGTCACCGGCGCCGCCGGCGTGCTGGGCGCCAGCGTGGCGCTGAGGATGCTGGCGGCATCCGCGATCAGCGCGAGCTTGGCCGGCTGGTCCTGCGGCACGAAGCTCGACAGCGTCAGGACGCTGTCCACCAGCGACAGGCCGCGCAGCCGCGCCGCCAGCGTATCGGCGTCGGCCAGCGAGGGGGCGAGCACCTCGACCGTGTAGGGATCGGTGATCGGCGATCCCATCAGGTCGGCGAGCGTGCGCATCGCCTCCGTATTCGGGTTCTTGGTGTGCAGCGGATCGGCATCGAAGGCGAGCGTCGGCAGCAGCGCCAGCCCCGCCAGGGCCGCCAGGGCGAAGGCGCCGAGCAGCGGGCGGCGCACCCGATCGAGCCGCTGCTCGGCCGCATTGCCCCACGCGAAGCCGACCGGCACGGCTTCCGGCCGCGGGCGGAACAGGGCGATCGCGGGCGGCAGGAACAGCAGGGTGCAGAGGAAGGCGATGACCATGCCGACGCCCGCGATCAGCCCCAGCTCCGCCACGCCCGCGAAGCTGGTCGGCACGAAGGCGAGAAAGCCGCAGGCGGCGGCGGCGGCGGCCACCAGCACCTCCGGCCCCACCAGACGCGCCACCTGGTCCATCGCCGCCGCGGGGTCCGGCCGCTCGGCCAGCGCGCCGCGGAAGCGGACGCTGAACTGGATGGCAAAATCGACCGCGATGCCGATGAACAGTATGGTGAAGGCGAGCGAGATCAGATTGAGCGTGCCGACCGCAAGCGACGCGAAGGCAACCGTCAGCGCGAGGCCGAGCCACAGCGTCAGCAGCATGGGCACGATCAGCCGCCAGGAACGGACGGCCAGCACCAGCCAGAGCGTGATGAGCACGAGGCTGCCGACCGTGCCGAGGACCATGCCCTGCGCGACCGTCCCGAACTCCTCGTCGGCGAGCGCCACGCCGCCGGTGATGCGGACATGGGCGTCGCCGCTGCGCACGAAGGGCAGGCGCGCGATCGCGTCGCGCATGGCGGCGGTGGCCGCCGCGCCGGGTTGCAGCCCGCTGTAGTCGAGCTTGGCCTGCGCCAGCACGAAGCGGAACCGCCCCGCCTGGGCGGCCAGCTTGCCGGTGAGCAGGTTCTCCCACGACAGCGGCTGCGGATGGCCGGCGGCGGCATCCGCCAGCGCCTGCTGGAATGCCGCCAGCGGCTGCGCGAACGGGCCGAGATCGGCCTGCCCGCGCTCCACCCCGGTCGCCAGCAGCGTCAGCGCCGCGAACAGCCCGCGCGCGCTGGGATCCGCCACGAGCTGGCCGAGGAAGGGCTGCGCGTCGATGATGCGGTCCATCAGCTCCCCGAGCGACTTGGTGTCGAGGAACATCAGCCCGTTATGCGTCAGGTAGGGGGAAGCATCCGGGCGCCGCACGTCGCGGAAATGCGTGCTGTCGGGCGCGAGCGCGGCGGCGAGGGCCGAAGCGGTCTGGTCCGCTTCCTCCGGCAGGCGGGCATCCACCACGGCGACCAGCAGATCGTCGAACTGCGGAAACGCGCGATCCCAGGCGATCTGCCGCTGCCGCCAGGCGAGGTGCGGCGAGAACAGCGCATCCGTGTCGGTGTTGATGGCGAGATGCGCGGCGCCGTACCAGGCGGCGAGCACGGACAGCAGCAGGCCGAGTGCGACGACCAGCGGCGCACGACGAGACATGTGCCCGACGACGGCGGCGAGCAGGTTCGGCAGGGACATGCGGCAGGTCGGACCCGTTCAGGGATGGCGCGTGACCGGCACGGGATAGTCAATCCTGGTGAACGGGTCCATGCCCCCCAGCCCGAGCAGCACGGCCAGCCAGAACAGCACCGCAATGACGAAGGCATGCGCGAGTGGCGGGCCGGACGGCAGGCGCATGAAAACCAGGCCGACGATCAGCAGCGCCGCCACGCAGCAGCCGAGCACGATCGCCGGGGCGGCCCAGCCGGGAAACCGCAGCGCGACCGCGACCTCCGTCGCCACCAGCGCCAGCGCGCCGAACCAGCCGAGCAGGAGCCGCCGGCCCTTCATGCCGCGCGGCCGATCAGGTAGATCAGCGGAAACAGCACCAGCCAGACGCAGTCCACGAACGACCAGTAGAGCCCGACCACCTCGACCGGCGTGGTCCAGCCGCGATCGAAGGCGCCGCGGCGCGCCCGCCAGGCGATGCTGCCGACCAGCCCCAGCCCGCCCAGCATGTGCAGCGCGTGCAGGCCGGTCGCCACAAAATAGAAGCAGAAGAACAGCGCCGCCCCGCCGGCATGCGGCCCGTGCAGGCCGAAGCCGCGGCCGGGGAACAGATGGCGGTGGAAATCGTCGAGCCATTCATGGCCCTTGAGCGCAAGGAAGGCGATGCCGAGCGCCGCCGTGACGGCGAGTGCCAGCAGCAGGGCACGGCGCCGCCCCGCCTCCGCCGCCAGCAGCCCGGCCGCATAGACCGCGCTGCTCGACAGCAGCAGCACGGTGTTGACCGTGCCGGTGACCAGTTCGGTGTTGCGGACGCCGAGGGCGAATCCGGCCGGATGCTGGTGACGGCAGAACAGATAGGCAAAGAACAGGCCGCCGAAGAACAGCACCTCGGTCGCCAGGAACAGCCACATGCCGGCCAGCGCCGCGCCTGCCTGGTGCTGGGGCGAGGCGTATTGCAGTTCGCGCGGCAAGGCGGCGTCAGACATGGCTGCCCACCTGCTCGGGCGGCGGATAGGCATAGGGCGGACCGGTCACGACCGGGGTGGTGAGGAAGTTCTCCTTGATCGGCGGGGAGGATGCCTGCCATTCCAGCCCGGTCGCATGCCACGGATTGGCCGGCGCGCGCCGGCCGCGGAACAGCGACCATGTCAGGTACAGCATCGGCATGAGATAGGCGACCGCGAGCACCGATGCGCCGACGGAGGAAAACACGTGCAGCACCTGGAATTCCGGCGGGTAGGTGGCATAGCGCCGCGGCATCCCGAAGACGCCGAGCAGGTATTGCGGGAAGAACGTGATGTTGAAGCCGATGAACATCAGCGCGGCGGCGATGCGCGCCCACACGTCCGGATACATCCGCCCGGTGATCTTCGGCCACCAGTAGTGCAGCCCGGCGAAGAAGGCCGAGACCATGCCGCCGACCATGATGTAGTGGAAATGCGCCACCACGAAATACGTGTCGTGCACATAGACATCCATGCCGAGTGCGGCGGTGAACAGCCCGCTCAGCCCGCCCATCGTGAACAGGCCGATGAAGCCGAGGGCGTACAGCATCGGCGCGTCGAAGCGGATGAAGCCCTTGTGCAGCGTGCCGATCCAGTTGAACACCTTGATCGCCGACGGCACGGCGACGAAGTAGCTGAGCAGGGAGAACACGACCGCCGAATAGACCGACTCCCCCGCCACGAACATGTGGTGGCCCCAGACGAAGAACCCGATCACCGCGATCGAGATGCTGGACCAGGCGATGAACTTGTAGCCGAAAATGCCCTTCTGCGAGAACGCGGTGATGACCTCGCTGAGCACGCCCATGCCCGGCAGGATCATGATGTAGACGGCGGGATGCGAATAGAACCAGAACAGATGCTGGAACAGCAGCGGATCCCCGCCGAGCGCCGGATCGAACACGCCGACGCCGAAGATGTGCTCGAACGCCATCAGGATCAGCACCATCGTCAGCACCGGCGTCGCCAGCACGTTGATGACGCTGGTGGCATAGAGCGACCAGAGAAACAGCGGCATCCGGTAGAACGTCATGCCCGGTGCGCGCAGCTTATGGATGCTGACGATGAAGTTCAGCCCCGTCGCGATCGAGGAGAAGCCGACCACGATGATCGCCAGCGCGGCGATGCTCAGCGCGCCGCGGGTATAGGTGGTGCTGAGCGGGGCATAGAAGGTCCAGCCGGTGTCCAGGCCGCCGACGAACAGCGCCCACAGCACCAGGACGCCGCCGGCCATGAACAGATACCAGCTCAGCAGATTGAGCCGCGGGAACGCCAGGTCGCGCGCGCCGAGCATCAGCGGAATGACGAAA
>JAKAZX010000265.1 GCA_021826485.1 Pseudomonadota bacterium
ACCGATCTGGACGTTGATTCACCCCTTACGGGGCTGGCGCCGGCGAGTCAGCAGGACATCATCCGCGAAGCGTTGCGGGACGGCTGGGACGCCACGCGGTTCTCCACCGCCATCGCGGATTATGAGCGGGTACGACGTCATTCGTAATCCGCAATCGGACGACACCGCCCGCGGCTTCACGCACGCACCGCCACACGGCTTGGGATTGATGCGGATATGAACAGCACCTTGGAAAGGTTCGGCCGACGCATCCGGCTCGGTGTCATCGGCGGCGGACCAGGATCGTTCATCGGCCCGGTGCATCGGGCGGCAGCGCGCCTTGCGGACCGGTATGAGGTCGTCGCGGGCGTGCTTTCGTCGGACCCCGCGAAGTCGCGGCGCTGCGGGATCGAAGTGGGTTTCGCACCGGATCGCGCCTATCGTGACGCCGCGGCCTTCTTCGCGGGCGAGCGGGGTCGTGCCGACAGGGTCGATGCCGTCGCGATCATGACGCCGAACGACAGCCATTACGCGCTGTGCTGCGCAGCAATCGCGGCGGGCATGGATATCATCTGCGACAAGCCGCTCACCACGAGCCTGACCGATGCAATGGATCTCCAGCGGCGGGTCGAAGAGTCCGGCATCGTTTTCTGCCATACCTTCAACTACACGGGCTATCCGCTGGTTCGGCAGGCCCGGGCGATGGTGCGCGACGGCGAACTCGGGGAGATCCGGCTGGTTCAGGTCGAATATGTCTACGGCAACAGCGCGGAGATCGTGGAAGGCGAGACCGAGGATCCGCCACGACATTGGCATTATCGACACGAGAGCATGGGGTCTTCGCTGATCCTGCTGGATATCGGCAGCCACGCGCATCACATGGTGCGGTTCGTCACGGGCCGGGAGTTCGAGAGCGTGTCGGCAGATGTTGCACGTATCGTTCCTGGTCGGAAATCCGATGATCATGCGTCGCTGCTCTTTCGCATGGAAGGCGGCGCGCATGGTGTGATGTGGATCACCCAGTCGGCGGCGGGCAGCGTGAACGGCCTCCAGTTTCGCGTGTTCGGCGCCCGCGGCGGCCTCATCTGGCGACAGGAGACGCCGAACCAGTTGCATCATCTGCGGCATCGGCAGCCGGAGCAGATATTCGAACGGAATGGGCCAGGCTTGAAGCCGGAGGCTGTGCGGGCATGCCATGTCGCGATGGGGCATCCGGAAGGCTATCAGGAAGCCTTCAGCACGCTCTACGATGACGCGGCGGAAGCAATCGTCTCGCGCCGCCTTGGAGAGTCGCCGCGCTTCCCACTGAGCGAGATGCCGACCGTGGCCGACGGCGTCAGGACCCTCCAGTTCGTCGAGGCCGCGCTTGCCTCGGCGCGTGACGGCAGATGGGCACGCTGCGGTTCGCCGGACTGACGCGCCGGCAGGGTTGCCCGCGGATCAGCCGAAATCGGAAGTCATTCCGGGGGCGTAGGAGCCGTCGGGAACCTTGCCCAGGATGATCATCTCCAGCACCTGATCCTTGGTCGTCTCGGCGACGTGGCCCGTCCAGACATGGCGGCCGTTCTTCATGACCGTCACCCGATCCGACAGATCGAAGACATCGTGCAGGTCATGGCTGATCATGATGATGCCGATGCCCTCGGCCTTGAGTTGGCGGATGAGATCGCCAACCATGCGGGTTTCCTGCGGGCCGAGCGCTGCGGTTGGCTCGTCCATGATGATGATCTTTGCGTTGAATTGCAGCGTCCGGGCAATCGCCACCGCTTGGCGCTGACCGCCCGACAGGCCACCGACCAGCGCATGGAAGTTCTGAAAGTTCGGATTGAGGCGCCGGATCACGGAGATCGCATCACGCTCCATGCGCGCTTCGTCGAGCATCCCGAAGGCGTTCACGATCTCCCGTCCGAAGAAGATGTTGGCGACTGCCGACAAATTGTCGGCAAGCGCAAGCGTCTGGTAGATGGTCTCGATGCCGACGCGCTTGGAGTCCCGCGGGCTCAGGATTTGAACTGGGGATCCCGAGACAAGGATTTCTCCCGTATCGAGCGTATAGGCCCCGGCAAGGATTTTCATCAGCGTAGATTTCCCGGCACCGTTGTGGCCGAGCAGGCCGAGGACTTCCCCTGGATAGAGTGTCAGGTGCATGTTCTGGATGGCATGCACGCCGCCAAAGCGCTTGTGGATGCCGCGCATCTCCACCAGCGGCGGACCCTGGGTCATGACGCACTCTCCCTCTGAAATCTCAGGCGCCGCGGCGTTGATAGATGATGTCGAACCACACGGCGGCGAGCAGCACGAGCGCTTCGACGATCTGCTGCGTTGCACTGTCGACACCCAGCAGGACCAGGCCGTTCAACAACGACTGGATGAGGGTGGCGCCAACGATCGCACCGAATATGCTTCCGGAACCGCCCGTGAGCGAAGTTCCGCCGATCACACAGGCAGCGATGACTTGCAGCTCCAGCAACTGTCCGATCGATAGCGGCGCGGCATTCAGCCGGGCGGTCGTGACCACGGCGCCAACGCCGGTGAGCACGCCCACAATGGCAAAGGCGATGGTCACGACGCGCTTGGTCGGGACGCCGGCGAGCTGGGCCGCTTCCGGATTTCCGCCGTAGCCATAGATATAGCGGCCGAAGCGTGTCATCGTCGCCAGACAGGACATGATGCCGACGATGACGATGAGCGTCAGCACCGGCACGGGAATGCCGCGTCCGACAACGCTCCTGGGATAGGTGTAGGCGTTCATCGTCGCGACGAAGGCGAACACTACGGCGGCGACGAGCGCGATGCCGGCCAGGTCCAACCACCATTGACGGTTGCCGAAGCCGACGCGGCTGCGCGAGACGCGGCGATTGAGGGCCAGTGCCGCGACGATCAGCACGATGGCGGCGCCGACGACCCAGCTCCATGCGACGCCGATCGAGCCGTCACCAAAGAGGCTGTAGGTGCTGTCCAGCGGGGTGACTGTCTCGCCACGCGTCACGAGCCAGGCGACGGCACGCCACGCCATCAGACCGGCAAGCGTCACAACGAAGGACGGAAGTCCGAGATACGCGGTGATGGCGCCCTGGAGCGCTCCACAAAGTCCCCCGAGCACGACGACGAATAGAATACCTGCCCACCAAGTGTTGGGTGCGCCGATATGGAGCACTTGGAGTTGCAGAAATGCGCCGGAGATTCCCAGGAAGGACTCGAGCGAGCCGACCGACAGGTCGATGTTGCGCGACACGATGACGAGCACCATGCCGGTGGAGATGATGCCCACCACGCTTGTCTGTACTGCCAAATTCCAAAGATTGCGGGGCGACAGGAACAGGCCGTGCGACAGGATGTTGAAGACGATCGCCGCGGCGGCGAGGGCGATCAGCATCGCGAGCATGCGGGTGTCGGCGCCGATTATCGTTGCCGCGCTGCGGCGCGCACGTGGGGTGTCTACGCGGGCACTCGCTGGAGCCATTGTCTCCCCCCTTGACGACATGCAGTGCCCCGCATCCGAATTCGTGTTTCCCGATTGACAGGCTATTGCATCCGGCGTCAGAATGCAAGCGCTTGCAATTCAGCGGGTGGAATCGATCCCCGTTCCACGGGGGCTTCTCTGGGAGGACTTTCATGCGCAGACTTCTCGGCCTTCTTATCGCCACCAGCGCACTGGCGGCGGGCTTCGCCGTCGCGGCGCGCGCGGATGACAAGCCGATCGTCGCCGTCAGTTGGTTCAAGTTCGCGGATGAACGATGGAAGCTGGACGAAGCCGGCATCAAGGCCGGCCTGGCGGGGTCCGGCATGGAATATGTCTCGGCCGATGCTGCGAATTCGGATGAGAAGCAGGTGGCCGACATCGAGAACCTGCTGACGCGCCATCCCAAGGTGATGATCGTCATGTCGGGGCAGGCGGCCGTAGGATCGGTCGTCAAGACGGCGATGGACAGCGGGGTTCCGGTCATCGCGTATGATCAGTTGATCGACGAACCGGGCGTCTTCTACGTGTCCTTCGACGCGCGGCTGGTCGGCCACGCGCTGGCCGCAGGCATGCTGCAATTCGCGCCCAAGGGCAGATACGCGATCATCAAGGGCGACCGGGGGGATCCGAATACGCTCGCCATGTTCGGCGGCTTCATGGAGAAGATGAAGCCCTCGCTCGATTCAGGCGCGATCAAGTTCGTCGGCGAACAGTTCGTCGATTCCTGGCGTCCGGAGGGCGCGAAGGCGGCGATGGAGCAGATTCTCACTGCCAATCAGAACAAGGTGGATGCGGTGATGGTCATGAACGATGGCATGGCCTCCGGCGTGTCCAAGGCGCTTGAGGAGCAGGGCCTCAACATCCCGATCTCCGGCCAGGACGGGGGCGGCGGTGCGCTCAACCGGATTGCCCGCGGCCAGCAGACCTTCACGGTCTGGAAGAATTCGATGACGCTCGGGCGAACGGCGGCGAAGGTCGCACTGGAGCTCGCGGCGAATAAGCCGGTAAAGGAGGAGACGATCATCGTCACGCCGAAAGGCAACAAGCTCGGCGCCGTGCTGCTGCCGGTGGAGCTGATCGATCGGGAGAACCTGGATCTGCCGGTCAAGGCCGGTTGGACGACGAAGGGCGTGATCTGTGCCGGTGTCACCACCAATCCGCCGCCGCTCTGCAAGTAGGCCGCCGGGGCGGGCGCCGATTCGGCGCCCGCCGCGCCTGTCTTGACGCCTTGCCTTTGTTGTCTTGTCGGCTTCCCGCAGATCGCCGCCGCGCTTACTGCTGCCCCGCCACCACCCCGCGCTCGTATTCGGTGAAGGCGTGCAGCATGGCGCGGTAGGTGGCTTCGGCGATCTGCGGCGGCAGGCCGTCGGCGGCGGCCAGGGTTTCGGCGTGGCGGACCACCGCCTCCGCCCGCGCCGGCACCTCCACCGCCGCGGGATCGCGCTTGAAGCGCGAGGCTTCGCGGACGTACTGGCCGCGCTCGGCCATCAGGCGGACGATCTCCCGGTCGATGCGGTCGATATTGCTGCGTACCTCGCCCAGCGTGCGGCAGCACGCGCCGTTGTTCGCGCCGGGGGTGCCGCGATAGGCCGGCGTGTCGTCGCCCGATGCCTGCTGCGCGGCGGCGGGCGGGGCGGGCAGCAGGGCGGCGAACAGGGCGGTGAACAGGGCGGCGGCAAACGGTCGGCGCATGTCATTCTCCCGGACGTATTCGGGCCGGGCATACACCGTCCCGGCCGGTCCGCCGAGTGCAGGCCAACCCTGCGCCGGCGCCGGTTGCGCGGCAAGCCGCAGGCTTCCAGCATCGCCGCACGGGGGAAGCCGCATGCCGCGACGCGACCGGCTGGATGCACTGGCGATCGGCCTGGTCGTGGGCCTGTGCGCGCTGTGGGGCGTGCAGCAGGTGTCGGTGAAGGTGGCGACGGCGGACGGGTTGCCGCCGCTGCTGCAATGTGCGCTGCGCTCCGCCGGGGCGGCGGTGCTGTGTGCCCTCTGGATCGGCCGGCGCGGCGGGCTGCGGGCGGCGCTGGGTGATGCGCGGGCGGCGCGCGCGGGGCTGCTGACGGCGCTGCTGTTCGGCACCGAGTTCATGGCGATGTATGTCGGCGTGCAGCGCACCTCCGCCTCTCGCGCGGTGCTGTTCCTGTATATCTCGCCATTCGTCACCGCGCTCGGCGCGCATTTCCTGCTGCCGGAGGAGCGGCTGCGCCCGGCACAGGCGCTCGGCCTCGCCATTGCCTTCGCCGGGTTGGTGGCAGCCTTCGGGGAGGGGGTGGCGGGTGGGCGCGGCGCGCTCGCCGGCGATGCGCTGTGCGCGCTGGCCGGCGCGCTGTGGGCGGCGACCATCCTGGTGATCAAGGCGAGCCCAAGCCTGCGGCGCGCGACGCCGGCCGGGCTGCTGCTGTACCAACTCGCCGGTTCGGTGCCGCTGCTGCTGGCCGGCGCGGCGCTGCGGGGCGAGTTCGCGGCGCCGCTGCATCCAGGCGC